>NZ_JBSQAW010000005.1:0-53971 GCF_053851555.1 Mycoplasma sp. 3398
CAGAAACTAGCCGTTTTCTTTCTGATTCAAGTAAAAAGTTAATAAATTCATTTGCGGCATTAATGCTTTCTTGAATATTGTTTGGATTAATATTATTTGCCAATCAAGGAAAATCAATTTGGCTATTTGAGGAAGGCAACGCCTCATAGTTATTCAATAAGTTAATACTACATTCCATTGCTATTCTATCAGTAAGTTCCTTAAATTTTTTTGAACCTAATTTAGTGTAAATTTGATATGGATTTTTTTGAGCATACTGAACTAAATGAGTGCTACGACGCAATTTGTCCATAACATTAATATGGTCTTGCCATCCTGAATCAAAAACATTTAGGATAATATTTCTTTCTGATTTTACTAATGAAGTTAAACCATATTTTTCAATTATGTTTTGTCTTAAACGGTCATATTCTTTTTTTCAGATATTTGTTATATAATTTTTTAACTCTTCACGATCCATTTTTATAATTTCACTTGGTTCAAATTGATGCTGAGTTAATAGCATAAAATTACGATTTAGATATTCGGCAAAATTGTCAAAATCCATTGTGTCATTTTTCTTAACAAAATAAGGATTATTGACAATTTGCTTAACAGCCACATTAAACATCTTGTATATAATTGAACCCAAATCGTCTCGTTCCAAAATTAAGTCGCGTTGTTCGTATATTAGGTCACGTTGTTGTCTAATAACGTCGTCAAAATTTAAAACACTTTTACGACTATCATAGTTAAAACCTTCAATTTTCTTTTGCGCTTTTAAAAATGCTGAACGAATTAATTCACCAGGAATAGGATTTGAACCATATTCCTTAAATATTTCCTTTCATCTATCTTGAACAGAAAATCTCAAAATTAATTGGTCATCTAACGATAAAAAGAATTTAGTATAACCTATATCCCCTTGACGACCAGAACGGCCCTTAAGTTGATTATCAATACGACGTGATTCGGCTTTTTCTGTTCCTAGAACGTATAAACCGCCATGTTCAATAGCTTCTTTTGTTGGCTTAATATCCGTTCCACGTCCTGCCATATTAGTAGCAATAGTTACAGCACTTGCTTGGCCAGCCTTTGAAATAATTTCAGCTTCGCTAGCATCCTGTTTTGCGTTTAAAACAGTATGCGGTATGCCTTCTTGCAATAAATATTCATGCAGAACCTCAGAATCTTCAACTTGTGCTGTTCCAATTAAAATAGGTTGTTTACGCTGAAAGGCTCTTTTTACTTCTTTAACAACGGCCATTCATTTAGAATGCATATCAACATAAATTTCATCTTTTTCATCTTTTCTAATAACTGGTTTATTTGTTGGAACAACATTAACACGCATATTATAGATATCAATAAATTCCTTTTCTTCCGTTTTGGCAGTACCAGTCATACCGCTAATTTTTTTAAATAATCTAAAGAAATTTTGATATGTAATAGTAGCAAGTGTCTTTGTTTCTGATTCAATCTCAACTCTTTCCTTCGCTTGAATTGCTTGCTGCAAACCTTCAGAATAGGCGCGACCTTCCATAATACGACCAGTAAACGAATCTACGAGTTCGATCTTATCATTTCTAACAATATATTCAACGTCAAGCTTCATAACTTTATGAGCTCTTAATGAATTTTGAATTCTATGAACAAGCTCCGAATTTTCAAGATCATATAGATTCCTTAAATTAAAATATTTATTTGCTTTTTCAATTCCTTCATCAGTAAGATAAACAGATTTTGTTTCTTCGTCAATAAAGTAATCATTTTGGTTTAATGTTCTTACAAATAAATCTGCAATAGTATACATTGTACTTTCTTCATGATCACCACCGGATATAATCAATGGTGTTTTAGCTTCATCAATTAGAATAGAATCAACCTCATCCAATAAAATATAATCAAGTCCTCTTTGAACTTTTTCTTCTTTTGACATAACCATATTATCTCTTAGATAGTCAAAACCTAATTCTGAATGAACCGAATAAACAACATCACATGCATAAGCTTCTCTTTTTAAATTAGTATGCATTTGTGCTTTATTAATACCAACACTTAAACCGAGAAATTTAAAAACTTGTCCCATTTCCTCAGCATCACGTTCTGCTAAATACTCATTAACTGTCGAAACAATAACACTATTGCCGCCAATAGCATTTAAATAAACGGGGGCGATAGATGTAATAGTTTTTCCCTCACCTGTTTTCATTTCTGCAACAGAACCTAAATCAAGAATAATACCACCTATCATTTGCACATCATAAGGTCTTTTGCCTAAAATTCTTTTTGTTGCTTCACGTGAAACAGCAAAAACTTCAGGTCTAATATCATCCTGACTCTCGCCTAACCTAATTCTTTCGCGAAATTCAATTGTTTTATTTTTCAGTTCCTCATCGCTTAATTTGGCAATACTTTCTTCTAATTGATTAATTTTTTTTAATGTTTGCTCTGCAATACGCATTTCAGTTGATTTGAATTTAAAAAATTTCATAATTTAATATTTTATATTAAATTTAGCAAAAAATAGACAAATTAAAACAGACCTATTATAAAGATCTGTTTTAATTAGATTTTGTATATTCTATTTTAACTCAATAATCTTAATGTGTCTTGAGTGAATATATTAGTTACACCAACAATTAAACCATAGATTATGAATCCTAGTATAACTAAACCAGCAACAACAACTGTTAAAATTCCTACAAAACTCAAAACTCTTTTTCCAACTTTTTTTGTTTTTTGTTGATCATTTATAATACTGTAATTTTTATAATCCATAGTTTATCCTTTTGTTGCATTTCCTTGTCTAGAAATAGCAGCCATAATTCTCTTTCTTAAAACAAAGTACACAATCATCATAGGCAAAATAGCTAAAATTGTAGCAGCCATTCTTACCGATAAAATTATTTGTGCTTCGCCACCATCTACTTCAACTCTACCGGTTGTAAATAATCATAAGTTAATTGGTGCATAATAACCAGCAGTTTTACCAGGTGCTGCATCTCACAATAATGCAGGTCATGTATATGAATTCCATGAAGCAAGAGCGGTCAAAATAATAACTGTTCATGTTGTGGCTTTAACCATAGGTAAAGCTACATTAAAAAAGTACTTAATTCCACTTGCCCCGTCAAGCATTGATGATTCCTTAACTGAATTTGGAATAGCTTCAAAAGCGTTTTTATACATATATGCATTAAAAATTGATGTAGCAAATGGGACAACCATTGAAATAATAATTAATGGATTTTTAGTACCGATTCAACCGGCTTTAGAAACTAACGTATATTGTAAAGACAATAAAGTAATTTCAGGAATAACTAACAATGATAATAGCATTCCGAAAAATGCATTTTTTCCTCTTCAATTTCTAAGAGATAATGCATAACCAAGTGTAGTTGCAAAGAATAATCTGACAACAACAGATAAAGCTGTAAATCCAGCTGTGAATACTAGTGCTTGTAGATAACCTTCCTGTAGTGATTGTAGGAAATTACTAAAGTAAAAACTAGTTCCCAAATTGCCGCCAAACTCTTTACCATTTGACAAGAATTTTTCATAATCAAATGGTCATCAAGCAATCTTTGAACCTGGTTGGCCATAAAATCTTGGGTCAACAAGCGATTGCTCAATCATAAAGTAAAACGGAAGAACAACTAAGAAACTAAAGAATGTTAATATAGCAATTTTAAATGATCAAGAGAATATTTTGCCTCATACATTTGTTGTTGAATAAGGCTTGGACATTAATTCTTGTTTAGATTTTAAAGCTGATTTTTCTCTTTTGTATCTCAGCTTTAAGCTTGTTGATAACATTTCTTTCTCCCAATTTAGTTTTTAGTTTAAAAATTGATGATACTGATTTCTTCAATGTAAATGAAACTAAGGTACCTAGTATAAATAAGAACACTGAAGCAGCAGCGGTTCTTCCGAATTCTCCAGATTTTGTTGCTTGAAAAATGTAAAGCAATAACGTACTACCATTTTCTGTAATAGAAGCTGAGGCATCGTTATTATATAAGGCCAACGGAAAGACCTTAATACCATTAATAATTCCTATCGTAAATAAGAATGAAATTGTTTTTTGAATTGAAGGTAGGGTAATTTTAAAGAATTGAGACCCACTACTTGCGCCATCAATTGCTGACGATTTATATAAGTCAGGATTAACTGATAACATTGATGTGGTTAGAATTAACACTTGAAAGGCCAATCCTCCTCAAATCCCACGGATCAAGATCACTATAAAGGGATTTCATCTATTACCTGAACCATACAACAGTGGAAAGATAGCACCTTCACTTGTTTTACCAAAAATAGCTGAGAATGTTAGCGAAACAGCTACAGCACCAGTCATGTATGGTAAGAAGAAAACAGTTTGTCAAAAACTACGTGCATATCTTCTAATTACCGTTGTAATAGCAGAACTTATTAATATTGATATTGAAAGCCCTATTGGTAGAGCTACAACGGCATATAGCAATGAATTAACAACTGCTACATCAAATTTAGGATCATTAAAAACCCCTGCTTTTCCTTTTGTTTGATAATAATTTGCTATTGATCATCCGAATCCTCTAAATGATGTTGGGGCACGGAATGATACAATAATAACAAGAATAAATGGAATAATAATCATAAACGCCAAGGCAATTAAGGAAGGTAACATCAATAAAAATGGTTTTCAAAATGGTGTTTTAGTATTTAATATACTTAGAGCTTCCCCTGTCTTTTTGATACGATATTTTTTTCAAAAGTAAGTGTTCATTAAACTCTTTCCTTTGTATCAACATCAAACAAATGGTACAATTCTTTTCTTTTAATACTTAATCTAACGTTTTCACCAATTTCATATTTTGTTTTAGCTGAAAGGAAAACATTAGCAATCTTATCAATTGATTTTATATAAATTTGGGCTTGGATTTCTTTTCCTAGATATTCAACTAATTTAATATCACCAGTAATAATTCCGTTTTCGTCTTCAACCAACGATTCACCGCGAAATCCTAAGTCAATAGTTGCTTTTTTGTAATTTTCAGGGGCTTTAATTAATTTTTGTCCTTCGTAATATACATATCCATCTTTAATTGGTGTTTCAAAAATAGTCATTTCAGGAACACCAAGGAATTTAGCAACAAATTCATTTTTAGGCGTTAAATAAAGTTCCATTGGAGCGCCAATTTGTTGAACTTTGGCAGTAGACATGCAAATAATTTTGTCACTAATAGACATAGCTTCTTCCTGATCGTGGGTAACAAAGACTGTTGTAATTCCAAGTTCTTGTTGAATAGAACGTATCCATTTTCTTGTAGAAACACGTAGCTTAGCATCAAGGTTTGATAATGGTTCATCCAATAGAAGAATCTTTGGTTTCTTAACAATAGCTCTAGCAATAGCAACACGTTGTTGTTGCCCACCTGATAACTGCGTTGGTCTCTTACGCAAATTTTTAGTAATTTCAACTCTTTGAGCAACATCTAAAACATCTCTAATAATTGCTTCTTCTATTGTTAAAACATCTTTGCCTAAAATTCTAATTTCTTTTTGTAAATCATCTGGCAATAAAGCAATTAATTCATTTAATGACTTCTTTAAATTTCTCGTTTTTATATTATTGCTTTCTAAAATTGGAATAATTAAAGAACGAATAGCTTCTTTGTATACTGTTTCCGTCTCAATCTTCGTATGTTTTAAACGTTCCTTAATTTGCTTAATTTGCATTCCGATAGGATCGATCTTTTGAACAACAATTTTTTCTCTCAAAATTTGTTTTGCTTCATTGACCTTTTGAGTATATTCAAGTCTGCTTTCATTATATCTTTTAACATACTCATTTTTAAGATTCTTAATTTTTTCTTTAAGATGTTGTTTAATTTCTTTTCTTTTGTTAGAAAATTCAACTATAATACTCTTTTGCTTTTCAAATAAATCACCACACCCTGACTTATCTCTAACCATCATAATTTCAATTTGTTCTTTAATTTCACTTATTCTTGCAGCGCGTTCAATTTCTAAGTCATTAAGTAACTTATTTGTTTCTTCCCTAACATCTTTAATATCTTTTAAAACTTTTTTAGTTAAATTAGATAAGATAGCTGTTTTTTTAGTAACAATGAAATTATAGTTGTTTACTTCATTATCAATAATATTGTTATATTGTGTTTTTAACTCAGTTAAATAATTTCTTGTTTCGCGCGGATTATCAATAGTGTGGTATAGTTTTGTTCTTGTTTCAGAAATAAGTTCTTCAGAAACACCATAGAACTTAAATATTAGTTCAAATATTTTTTGTTGAGCTAATTTTGATTTTTCAATAATTTCTTCTTTTCAGTGTTTATCATTCAATAGTGGAAATGCTATATTATCATAAACAGTCATATGAGGGTATAAAGCGTAATTTTGGAACACTAACCCCAATTCTCTTTGCTGAGGTGAAAACTTTGTAACATCTACACCAGAGAAAAATAACTTTCCACTTGTAGGACGCAATAATCCAGAAATGGCATTCAGAGTAGTAGTTTTACCTGAACCTGAAGGGCCCAGTAATGTAACTAACTCTCCTTTTTCAATCGCAAAAGAAGCATTATCAACAGCTAGTGATTCACCAAAGTCAATGACTAAATCCTTGACTTCGATCGCAGGAACTAATTTTTTAGCCTGATAACGTTCTTGTGAAAAACCGTGAATATGGCTTTGCGTTATTTTTTTATTTTCCTTTTTCATTTATTTTACTTCTTTCTTTGATTGTTTAGTTCCTAAAAATTCAAAAATATTATTTTGTGGATTAACAAATTTTTGTTTATTTTTTTTCTCAATATTAAATGGATACATAAATTGATATGCATCATTAATCAAATCAGAGCCATGGGCTTGATATTCTTTTGACAAATCAACTGGCAATTTAAATTTTAGATTAAGGTCTTGACCGCCGACAGAAATATTAACACCTTCTTTAGCATAAAATCCTTTATTGTTGAAATATCCGTCATTAAAAGCCCTTGCAGCATAAGGTAATAAATAAGACAATACTGCGCTCTTTTCAGTTTTTTCATAATCATTAACAAATGTTTTAAAATCTAAAGCGTCAATTCTTGGTAATGTCCAACCATTAGCCAACATTTCAATACTAAAGTTTTTTTCAAATGAATCGCCAAAGAATACATACGCAACGTATCTACTATATGAATTATTAGACCAATTATCAGATACTAGTCTTACATTTTTACCTTGAAGAATACCCTCAACATAAGCACTATCAAGATTTGATAATTTTCTTTCACGCTCTGTTGTATCCTTAGTATTTTGCTCTAAAGTATCAATTAATGGAATTCTAATCTTAATTTTTTGTCCATTCTCAAAGGTTGTTTTTGAGGTCAGATTTTTTTTGATTGTAACTTCGATAGTATCACCATCAAATACTTGAGTTACTTGCCCCTCAACAGCCCCAAAGTTTTCTCATAATGATAAAGCGATTTTTTTAGTTGTTCCTTTTTCCACATCATCAATAATTTCAGTTTCAATAACATTATCTAATGTTTTCCCAACACTGTGATAATTGCTAGGTTCAAATAAAAAAGTAGCATTTAATTTTAAATTATCATAGTATTCTTTTGTTTTTTCATTTTGACAAGAAACGGACAATAGTGGAAAGGTAAAAATTGGTGCTAATAAAAATAATTTTATTTTTTTCATTTCTTCCCTTTTGTTAAAAAAACACAAAAATTTTGTATTTTTTTATTTTGATATTATGCAAATAATTTAAGAATTTCATTAATAAAATCTTCAAATTTAACTGGTTTTTTATTTAAAACCTTGTTAACAATAGCTCTACCAGCGGCACCAATTGATTCTCTTAGTTTATCAGAAGATGTTGAATAAACGTCTTCTGCTGGTTGATATTCTTTGCTGTTTGTTTGGATTTTTTTGAAGTTTTCAAATGCAATTTTTGATGCTCTATTTGAACCTTTAATTTCATTTACATCTTGATTAATGTAATCTGCAGTTGGCGAAATATAGCTACCTAAGTAATTAAATGCATCAATTGGCATAACATCTTTGTATTCAGTAGTTTTACCTTTATTTGTAAAACTTATTGATGCTATTTTTTCCTTAAACAATCATTGTACAAATAATTGAGTTGCCTTATCTTCTTTTTCATTAGCATGAATCAAAACAAGTGAAGGCCCTTGAATAAATACTGATTTCTTATCTTTAGAAGCATCTTTAACCAATGGAGTACTGATTCAGTCAGCATCTTCAAAATTCAATAATTTATCAGCGCTCAATAGTAATTGTGAAATTAAAGTCTTATCAACTAATACATATGAACTTCCATCATTAACAAATGTTGTACCTAATGAAACTACTTTCTTTATTTCTTCAGGACTAAGTGCAATTTTTAGTGTACTTGATAAAACTAGGTTATTGTTTTCAACGCTTCCGGCTAATAAGCGATAATTCTTATTTTTATTAAATTCATCAGCTAATTTTGTCCCGACTTCTTTAGATACTAATTGTTTATCATATTGGCCAACAGTAGTACCTTGAGATAAATTATATGCATAGATATTATTTGTATGGCTTCCTGATTTAAATTTTAGTACAACATCATTGCCATCTTTTGCACCTTTATTTTTAAGTTCATATAATTTTTCAACTGTATTTTTTTGATCCTTAATATAATTTATTGTTTGTGTTTTACCACTTATATATGTATGTGAGTACCCGGCTGTTGAACCAATACTTATTGCCATATTATGTTTAGTTAATAAGCTTGAACCAAAAGCTCCACCACCACCAATTCAAACTGCCCCGGATTTAATGCCATCAAAAATAGTTTTTGTTATTTTTTTAAATAATTCATTTTGGAATGTGCCATTTTGTTTAAACGATTCATAATCATATCCACCAGTAAGATCATGACCTGATGAAGGATTAATATATTGTGCGCTTGCATTGCCCTTAGTGATAGCAACATTCATAACATTAACAGCTGATGCTAATGAGTCAATGCCTAAAATAGGTTTATTTAAATCACTTGGATATAATTTTTTGGCAGCAATAGCAAAATTAATTAACTTATCATATTCTTGAAAAATTGAGTCATCAAGTGTTAAATTTAGTTCTAAGATACTTTTTTTAGCAGCTTGCATATCAGTAGCTTTGCTCTTTGCTCACTCAGTGTCTACATATTTAGCATCACTCTGCGATGTGTTTTTGTAATAATTAATGTATTCTTTAACTTTTTTGGTTGAAGCATCTTCGCCCATTTTTACACCAGCTTCTTCTAATAATTCTTTTAATAATTTACCTAAAAGAACCTTATTAACTGATTGCATTTCAGAAGATCTTGAAAATGGAACTACTCATTTTTCTTTTGATTCTAGATTACCACCAATTTCATCATTAACATGCTTAAATGCTTCGGCAATATTCAAATTTTCATAAACATCATTTGGTAAAGCCAAATTCATGTCCAACTTTGCCAATATAGATGCAGCAGTTGGGTAGTTAATCATTATATTTCAAAATTCTTTTGTTTCTTTTGCACTTAATTTAGTTTCTAAGGCATTTGTTGAATAACCATTTGGTGTAAAAACGATTTCAACAGGTAAATAACCATTTTCAGTCTTTTTAGCTTGTTCTTCAGCTGAACCAGATTTTAATCATTTGTTAAATTCACTAACAATAGTTTTTAATCCAATACCTTGAACATTATTTTCAGAAAAACCAGTAGCAATTTTTAATTTGCCATCATAAACTTGGTCATATCTAGCACTAGAATGTGAAGGACCACATGATGCTAAAAACATAGGGACTGCAAAAAGTGATAAACCACTTAATGAGAATAAAATTTTATTACTTCTTTTCATTATTTATCCTTTCATTTTTTTACTTAAAAACAAAAAACAATAACGATCAGAAAACTAATCGTTATTGTTCAGTTGTGAAATGTGAGTTTTGATTTGTGTAATTCACAATATAAATTTTACTACTTTTTAAATTTTATTAATTTAATAAAAGCGACGGATTTTTATCAATTCATTCGATTTTAGACCCAAAAATAGCATTTAAATTGCTAAGAAACTTATGCAAATTAATTTTAAAATATATTATTTTTTCTAGGTTTTGGCTAGTTTAACATTTTTTGAACTATATTTCTTTACAAATGTTCTTAATTTTATTAACGAATGATTTAATGATGATCTTGACTTATAAATTTTTTTACTAGCCAATAGTTCCACCAGGTTAGATAGACTACTATCAAGATTATTTTTTTTAATTTTAAAAAAAGCTAATTCCTGCTTAGTAAAAAGAAATGTTAGGTTATTTTTTTGTACAAAATCATAGTTTTCTAAAAACTGGATATTAGCATTAGCAATTCGTTGTTGATTATATATATCAAAGTTTGTAATGCGATTTATATTATTAAAATAATCTCGTTCAATTTTATATTCTTCAAGTTGATAATATGAATTAACCGCTTCAATGGCTTTTAAAAAATCACAAATATGTTCAATTTTTTTTAAATAAATTAAAAATTTATTTTCTCTTTTTAATAATTTAAATTCAAGATTATATTTATTTAGTATAGTCAAACATTGTAAAGCATTATCAAAATTATAAAACTTCAATTCAAGATGATTTGAAGAACTCTCAAAATTTGAGACTGAGCCCGATGCCAAAAAGATGCCAGAAAAATATTCACGTTCATATTTTAATTTTCCGTTATAAAAATCTGCAATTTCAATAACAAATTCATTTTTTCTCTCTAAAAAATAAGGAATTGATTGTTCTACTAAAAGCTGCTTAATAAATTCAAATATTATTTTATTATTAATAATTAATTTAAAAGCATTTTCTTCTATTTTTGACGTAGCAAAAACACCACTTAACAAGTTTAATTTATCTTGTTTTTTTAATGGTCTATTTATAATTTCTTCTTTGATTGTTTGAGTAAACGTTTTATTTCCCATAAGTTTATTTTAGTTATATTATATTAACACATTTTTAAATAAATAAAATATGTCCTTTATTATGGAACATATTTTATTTAAAATTATTTTATTTCTTTTAATTGTGGAAATAAGAGAATATCTCTAATTGAATCATTTTGAGTTAGAAGCATTACCAAACGGTCGATCCCAATTCCGCAGCCACCTGTTGGCGGAAGACCATATTCTAAAGCGTTAACAAAATCTCAATCAATTTCGTTTGCTTCTTCATTACCGTTTTCTCTTTCCTCAAGTTGGGACTCAAATCTTTCTAGCTGATCGATAGGATCTGAAAGCTCAGTAAACATATTAGCAAATTCTTTGGTTCCAATAAATAATTCTGCTCTTTGTGTAAAACGGTCATCATCTAATTCTTTAAATGCTAAGGGGCTAATCTCAATGGGATGGCCATAAACAAATGTAGGTTGTATTAATGTTTCTTCGATATATTTCTCAAATAGTTCATTAATAACGTGACCTAACTTATAATATTTTTGCGTCTTGATTCCATGTTGTTTAGCTAATTCAAGGGCCTGAGCATCACTTAAATTACGGACATTAATTCCTATTTTTTGTGAAACGGCATCAACCATATTAATCTTTGCAAAAGGGTATTTAAATTCTATTTCATAGCCGTTAAATTTAACATTTTTAATATTTAACTTTGTGGTTAAGTGTTTAAATACGCCTTCCGTTCTTTCCATCATTCCCCACATATCTGAATATGCTTCATAAAATTCAATTGAGGTAAATTCAGGATTGTGTGTACTATCAACTCCTTCGTTACGGAAAATACGTCCAATTTCATAAACTCTTTCCAGACCACCAACAATACATTTTTTTAATGGCAATTCTGTGGCTATTCTTAAATAGAATTCACGGTTTAAAGCATTATAAAATGTTTTAAAAGGTCTAGCTGCAGCTCCACCTAATATTGGTTGCAATACAGGAGTGTCAACTTCGAGATAATCTAAATTATCAAAAAATTCACGTACACCTTTAATAATTTTGGTTCTTAAGATAAAAGTATTTTTTGATTCTTCATTAACTATTGTATCAACATAACGATGTCTACGTCTTTCCTCTGCATCAACTAAACCATGGTATTTATCAGGTAATGGTTTTAATGACTTTGTTAATAAAACAAGTTTTGAGGCCTTGATCATTAATGCTTCAGTATGGGTTTTAGAGATAAATCCCTCAACACTAATAATGTCACCTAGATCTAATTGTTTTAAAACTTCTTGAGAAAATTCATCTAATATTTTTTTATCAATATAAATTTGCATTTTACCATTGCGGTCCTGTAATACTAAAAAAGGACCACGTTGAGCAACAACCCTACCATTGAAAACAACAAATTTATTTTCAGCATCAATTGCTTCTCTTGTTTTGCTTTCATACAATTTCATTATTTCTTGCGATGAAATTGTTGGTCTAATAGTTGAATTAAATGCTCTAATATTTTTTTGCGCTAAGATTGAAATTTTGTTTCTTCTTATTTGTTCTTGTTCTGAATATTTTCTTTCCATAAATTTATATAATCTTTCAAAATAATATCCTAATCGTAATAAGGAATGATGTGAATATGTGTTCTAAAAATTGCTTGTCCAGCAGCTTCATTATTATTTATAACTAATTTGAAACCAGAAGCATTAAGCTTATCTGTTTGTAATAAAGCTAATTTTCTAGCTTTTTTGACCAATTTAACCAAGTCTTCTTCTTCGATATCATATAAGTTTTGTGAAAACTCTTTTGGTACAACCAAGAAATGGCCTTTTTCTACTGGATCAATATCTAGAAAAGCAATAACATCAGCGTCCTCATAAATAATTGTTGCGGGTATTTCTCTATCAATAATTCTCTGGAATGTATCTTTTTCCATAATTTTCTTTTTTTAAATTAATCCTTCCACTTTAAATAATTCTAAAACAATTGGGTTTAGCTCTGTTAACTTAAATCCTAGATTGTCTATTATATATTTATTAGCCTCTCTAAACAAAGTGTTTCCTTTTGAGACAACAATATAGTTAGCAATAATACTTTGTTGCGTTGCATCATTTCATGGGGTATTTTCAAAAGTAAAAATTTTCTTATCAACAATTTCATTTTTTAGATTTTTTACTTTTTTAGATAAATATAATGGTGCTAATTTAATTACATATGAAGCATCAATTTTTTTATCATTAATAACATCAATAAATGTTGGATACTTATCTAGGTTATAATCATTTGCATTAGTTTGGTCTATAAATTTCTTATCCTTATATTCTAATTCAGCACTAAAATCATAATAATGTCTCGATCCAAGTTCCTTAATACTTAATCTCATTGGTGCTCTTAGAATTTGACCACTAAAAGTTATCGAGTCTTTTAATTCAAACATAAGGGTATATTTTTTGTTTTCTAAAGTTATTTCTTTAGTAAATACTTTTTCATTATCATTTTGTCTTGTAAGGCCTTCAAATTCAATATCCTTAGCATTAAATACTTTTAAATTTTCTTCCTTATCTTGTTTAGATTTAAGTGATGCTGTGGCCTTAATTTTTGGTAACTTCTTTTCTTGAGCAAGAATTTTTGCTAATTTAAAATAGTCCTGGTCTAATACTTTTTTAGTTTTTGGATCTACAAAACCAAAAACAGGTGAAGTAAACTTTTTGGCTGTGTAAAATGAGTTTGATAAATCGCCTGTTGTTTCTGAATTAGCAACAATTCCGTTAAATGCTCTTAATGTTTTAAGTTCAAATCCTTCTGAAGCACCAGTTTTTAAAATATATTCGGGATATTTGGCAACCGGATTGTAATCATACTGTTGAGTTTTTTTAGGATTATATGATGCTAGATTGTTAAAATCGTTAAAAGTTGAAATATTTGCCTTACCAATTCTTAAATTCATATCTTTTGTATCAGTAAATGATCATCTTTGGATAAGTGGGTTTTCAAGAAGATACTTAATTAAATAAAGATTATTACTTGAAAAATCAAGGGCATCATAAATATCTTTTTTTAACAATGTAGTTGAATCTTTCTTTATTTCCTCTTCGAGACTTACTTGATATTTATCTAGGCCATTTTGATTAACGGATAGTTTTTTAAACTCATCTCTTGATTTTAATAGATAAATTTTAGAAACTAGCATTTTTTCTAACTCTAATCTAAGATTTTCCTGCAAGAACTTAGAATTCTTCATTAAAAATATAAATTCATCTTCGCTAGGAATATTTTCGGGGGCTGGATTATAGGTGCTAGTATCAATATTTAATCGAATAAAATCATGTTTTAAATTTCAAAACTTTTGAGCATCAGTATTTAGTGAAACAGAAGCATAATATTTAAATAAGTCATATAAATCTTTATGAAGCTGATTATTTTTATTTTCAATCGCAGAAGCAATTTTGTCTTTTTGATTAATATTTTTTAAATCATTAACATAAAATTTTTCAAGATATGTATCAACAACTGATAAAATCATTTGATTCTTTGATGTTTGCTGTTTTAAAAAACCTGATTGATAACCCGGGGTTTCAGCATTATTTTGTGATTTATTATTTGCACATGATACTAGTAATGGAACACCAGAAAATATTAGAGGTGATAAACTAAGCAATACTTTTGAAAGTTTTTTCATTTTTTTCCTTTCCTTATAAAAATTTTTCTATTCTAAAACATATTTAACTATGATGTCAAATAAATAAGAAATAATATCTTTATTATCATGTGGTTTAATTATAAATTTATTTGTATTTGTATCATATTCGAAGTCAGCTACAAGATTATCATTAATTTGTTTCTTAATAAAATCTTTTATTTGACCATATTTTTTATTTACAATAGTTGCCTTATTTGTTTGTTCTAGTGTTGAAATATAGTTTAAAGCTCCTTTAATATCTGCATCATCAAAGTTTTTTTCTTTATCCGAATCAATAGGAGTAAATTTTTGTTGTTTTAAATATTCTTTGAATGTATCTTGTGAAAGAAGATCGTTAATTTGATATGTAGTATCCAATATATCGGCAAAAATAGTATTTAAATTGAATAATTCACTAGTAAATGTATTTTTGTAATTTGCTTTTGATTTAATTGCTAAATCTTTAACAATTAATTTTTGAACAGCTTCCACTGTATCAAACTTGTGTAAATTTTGAATTAATATCCCTTTTGGAGATACTGAAACAAAATTTTCCCCGACCTTGTAAATAGCGTTAATTTTATTGTCCTTATTACCATTCACAAATACATCTTTAAATGCATTACCAAATAATTTGTTAAATTCTTTATCTTCAAGGTTATTAATTATTTTCTCAACTTCGTTATTATATTTAGCATATTCCTCAACGTAATCAGCATTTTTTTCTTTTAAAGTAGGATCTGCATTCAATGCACTCTCAAGTTTTTTCTTAAAATCTGTTTCAAGATTATTATAACCACTAAGCGATTTTAAAACCTCAATTAGTTTTTTCTTTAAATCCTTAAACAAATTATTCTTTTCAGTATATTTATAAATACCTTTATCAGTTTGTGCGTCACCTAGTAAAATTGATAGTAGTCCAAAGTATGAAGATGGTTCACTTGAAGAAATTGCTTGTTTTAAATTAACAAAACCCTTTGATCCAAATTTTGAAGCATTTGCCTTATCGGCTGATAAATATTCAATTAATGTCTGGTCATTTTTTGCATGTCTTTCATCATCTGAAGTAATGTTATCGTTTTTTATTAATGTGCTAAATCCTCTAAAATCATTTAATGCATCAATTGCAAGTTTTAATTTATTGTGAGTATCATTTTCCGGATATGCTGAAAACTTAAGAAGATTAATTATTTCAGCCTTTGTTACAATCCATGGTTTTTCAGCACCAGTTGTATCTTGATGAGCAGATAATGAAAATTCTGATAAAATGGCTTGTTTTCTGTCGATTCATGGCTTGATAAATCTTTCAGGATTTCTAAATTCCTTAACAAATGATGTTGTAACAAACATCGGAATTTTAATTGAAGCTTGTGAATTTGTTTGTGACTCAATTGAATCCTCTGCTGGTAATACATAATTTTTGTTTTCATGAGCAAAAGGCAAAAATATTTTTTGGCCTTTTTTAGCTATTTCAACTTTTTTGCCATTGTATTCATAAAAAACATCTTTATTGGCTAGGATACCATTTTTTAATTCATTATATGTTCAATCAGTATTAACTTCGGTTTTATATCTACGATAAGCATTTTTGTTGATTTCTAAATTAACTCGGTATTCCAAAGCTTGTTTCTCATTTTTTGATGATCCTCATGATGGCTTCGAAATCTCTTCTAAGAATTTTTCTTCTCATTTTTGTTCAAGGCCATATTGCTTTTGATACTGTCTTTTTAAATCATCAATTTCTTTTTGCACTTTTTCTTTAATTTTATCAATCGAATCTAGGGCAAAAGATTTTTCATCTGTTTTTGCTTTGTCGGCATTATAAACTGCTTGATATCATAAAGAAGCCTCATACTCTTTCTCATAAAGATATTTGGCAATGTTTTTTTCAATAGAATCAAAAATATTTTTGTTTTTATTTGTTAGAGTAGGATTTTTGTCTAGCTCGCCATATGTTAAAGTTTTAATAGAACCATCTGGTTGAATGATTTTAATAATTGAGCTTTTTTCATCCAATATCGGAGTTGGAGCAGGTAGGGCCTTCGAAGCTTGAACAAGTGGAATAGAAATACCAGCTGCTAAAACAGCTGAAATGGCGGTTGCTCAAAAAGTTCCTCAAATGACCTTTTTTCTCTTAGCTTTTTGTTCAGTGGTTATTTGTTTTTTAAATTTTTCTGACATATTTGCCTTTCATTCTGAATATAGTAATGTACAAATAAAAATATTCATATTTAATTAATTAAATAAGATAACAAAATTTTACCACTTTTTACATATATTTTGCTAACAACAAAACCAAGTTAACACAGGCAGCTTAAGCAATATTTAGTAGAGAATTAGCAAATTAAATAAATTAAGGTAAAAATAAATTTAAATTATAATTTTAAAATATGACTAAAATTTTTAACCATAAACTTGACATCTTGAAAGAATTTATTAATATTTGTAGTAAGCATGAGCTCTGATATAGTCTTGATTTTAATAGTCTTTTAGCAGTGGTTAATAACCTGGAATATTGAAATGAAACTGATCATTATGAAGTAATGATGACTTTTGAATCATATGAAAAACTAAGACAATTATATCCACACAAGGTAATTGATTCGGTCAAACACTCTGACTATTATTCGTTACAAAATAAATTTGTTGAAGATAGTGAAAATATATACAATGATTGCCCTTTTGTTGATATTAATTTAATCATTCCCACAACGATTAAAAAAATAAAAAAGATGTATAAATTTTCTAATAAAAGTAAAAGCTTTATACAATATTATGCTACTATGAATTATTCAAATATTCCTAAAATTAAAAACAAAATTATTATTTCTAAATTCCTAAAGGCTTTAAAAAAATCGATAAACTATAAGGATTTAGTAAATGATCTAAACGATGATATGTATGAAGGTTTTGTTATAACATCACCAATAATTAATCATTTTTTTCTAACAAAATGATTAACAAATACTAACTATAACATTCGCATTTTTGAAAAAGATGGGCTAAAACTTCATGTTATAAATGAATATCAAAATTATTTAAGAAACATCTTTGGAAGCGATTGAAAAAACATTAAAGAAATTGCAGTTCCATATCACTTTGGCTCATGTATCGACATTATAAAAAGTGTTTCTAACAACGATGATAAATAATTAAGATTTTCTTAAATTAAAATAAAAAACCAGTTTATTACTGGCTTTTTTTCTTCAACTAATTACGCTCTTTTTTCAGCTATTCTTCTTTTTTTGGTTTGAGTAGCAACTTTTATTCTAGCAATACCAAATACAATTGCTGAAACAATTATTAATATTAGTGTAATACATATGAATACAAGTAATACTATTTTCGTCAATGTGAATGCAGAGATAAATAAAGCGATCCATATTGGTAAGCAAGATGATAACATGCAATATGAGGATACTATGTAAGATTTTTTAATTTTCTTTGATAGCAAAAATGCTGATAGAGTAATAATAGCAGTTGATAGTATTAACCCAAATATAATAAATAATATAGTTATAATCATTTTAATTTTCTTTTTCCTTTTTTATTAATCATTTTCGTTCTTGATGTTTTATATCCTTAATATGTCCTAATTCAAGATAAATAACTTTATCCGCAATTTGTGCAACATCAGCATCATGTGAAACAATAATTATCGTAGTTCCATAATCGCGGTTGATTTCTTGAAGAATTTTTAAAACAATTCATCCCGTTTTTTCATCAAGAGCACCGGTTGGCTCATCAGCAACAAGAATATCAGAATTTTTAGCTATTGCTCTTAGGATAGAAACACGTTGTTGTTGACCACCCGACATTTGTGAAGGGTATTTAAACATACATTCTTCAAGGTCGAAATCCTTAAATAATTTCTTAATATCCAAATGTTTTGACTTGTCCTTCTGTAAATAAGCGCCGGTCTCAACATTATCATAGCTATTTAAATTTTGCAATAAATTATAGTTTTGAAAAATAAATGAAATATTATCGCGTCTAAATAGCGTTTGTCTGGATTCATTTAGATAAGGCAAATTTATATTATTAACAATAACCTTACCACTAGTTGGTCTATCTAGTGCACTTATTATATTTAAAAGCGTCGATTTTCCTGACCCTGATTTACCATACAATATTGCAATTTCGCCCTTTTTTATGGTTAAAGAAACACCTTTTAGAACATCGGTTGCAACGTTTCCTGATAAATAAGTTTTCTTAACATCAAAGACTTCGACAATATTGCCATCGCTATTCTTTTCCTTTTCTAATCCATCTTTTTTTCGAGGTTTATTATTTGCTAATTTATATTTTTTTAGCGTTGCACTATCTAATGGATGCCCTGATATTCCGTCAGCATTCGAAGCTATTGATGTCTCTTTTTTATTATTCATGGAAACATTTAAATCTTCATTTTTAGATTCAACTTTTTTATTTCTTCTTCACATTATTTTCCTTTCAAGGTGTCAATGGCCTTAATTTTATTTAAACTCTTTCAAGTAGCCATCGAGGTCAGAATAAACACTGTTAAGCAAATTGCTGCTGAGATAATAATTGTTGAATAGTGTAAAACAAGTGGCAAGACAATTTGAGATGTAGCCATCATAAATGCATTAAATACCGAAATCAATAGTAATGTTGCAGGTATCATTAATAAACAAGCAAATATTATAGTCGGAACAAAGTTAGCAAAGAATAGTGAAATCTTTTCGCGATTAGTATAACCTAAAACTGAAAACGTAGCTATTGCTCTTTGATTTGAGGCAATCATAATATTAGTAATAACAATTAATATTATAATGGAAATCAATAGCGACATAACAATAAAGGCTATTAGAATAACATTTACAGTTTCAGAAATATCAGCTATAAAACCTGCTTCAATATCTTTACTATTAACGTTAAATGAAGCACCATACATAATATTTTTACCATAAATAGTATCGGGTTGTATTCCATAAAATTTCGTAAGAATACTGCGTGCTAAACCTTTAAATTCTTCATTTGAATTAGCTTGTTTTACAATCTTTTCATATTGAGATTCATTTATATTAAGAAGTCTAAATAATACGTCTTTATATCTTAATTTAGCTCCAGGGTGTGCTTCATTATAGGAATCAATATTGTGTTCATAAACAGATATATAATTGAGATCTTTATTAGATATAAATATGCGTTTAAAGAATTCTCAAACAGTTTGATCGCTTGCACCTTCAACTTCAAATGAAGAGGTCGCACCTCAAAAACCGGTTGATGAATAAGTAGTTAAGGTATCGATCGTTTGGACTGGTGTTGTATCACTAGATAAAATACCATTAAATGCTTCATATTTTCGTCTAAAGTCTCTAGTAATTTTTTGTTTATTTTGTGGGTTTAAGAATATAGCATTTTCTAGTTCTTGTTTACGTGCGTTTTGCAAACGAGTAGTCAATGTGTCATAACCCAAAATTTTGTCTAAGATGTCCTTTCTTGTAATAAATTCACTATTAATGTATGTTTCGGATATATCAATAACTTCAAAGGTATATTTAGTTCTTGGTGGCTTTTGATTTAACGCACGATAACTAAAGCGATCAACATGGTTTAATAAATCAAATTCAATTTTCGAACCAATAGAAAGATTGTATCTTTTTTGGGCAACAGTATTGACAATCAAGGGGATTGTAGTATTTTCATTATATTGATAATTAGCTAATTTTTGTTGTAAATCTTCATTATTAGAATTGTGCATTGAAATGAATCTACTATCACCATAATATCCATAAATCTTTATTTCTTTATTATTATATAGTGTTTTAGCATAAGTATATTTTTCATTAGTTACATCATTTCAATAAATACCACCAAATGATACAAAGAAATCAAGACCCTCAATACGACGGTAGGCATTAACCAAGAAATTACGATATTCCTGTCTATATCTCGATGTTGAAACAGATTTTGGTTTAAAGTATGTTTCATTAATGGGATCTCATTCAATAAATTTAAACTGTTCGCTAATTCTTCCGTTGGATTGATTGTTTTGATATAAAGACGACGAAGTGAAATAAAAGAAGCTCGTACGATTTTTTATATCTTCTGGCTTATTGTTGGCGAGATCTTTTTGAAATTTTTCCAAATCAGTAACGGCAATAATATTTGATATGTCACTATCTTCAACATTTAAATAATCCTTACCAGTTTTTAACTTAGAAATATCAATTAAATATTGGGTAGCTTGCATTTCTTTTGATACACGCTTAAATATTTGCGCGACTCTAGCTCTTTGCGTTTCAGGCAAACTAGCATAAGTAATATCTCAAGGGCTTAATTCAACAGATAAATCAATCAAGATATCAAGTGATGATTTAGTCAACACTGTTGGTGCATACGGAATATGTGGGACATCAGTATTAAATGAACTGCCTGGTCTTAAGAAATTCGGGTTGGCATAATCAAGTTGACTACCATTTGATGAAGATGATCCAGCTAAATCATTAGGAACATATAATAATGAATTTATATCAGATTTATTATAAGTAACATAAGGCCCACCTTCAGTTGTCGGGCTTTCAAGATCAAGCTTAAATTTATAGAGTCTATCTTTATACGTTTTTGTTATAGCCTTATTAAAAATGTTGTTTGACGATAAAAAGAACATAGAAATCAACGATGTGGTTGAAAATGCTAAGAATAGCGAGAACATTTTTCAGAAATTATTTAGTGCCATAGAGGCGATAAATCTTGCTTTAACTGGCAGTTTTCTAAACATTGCTGAAATTCTTTGAGCAAAATTCCCAACCTTAACCTCAACAAGACCACTCATTAACTCAATAGGTTTTTTTCTAACAGAAATTGCTGTTATTATAAAAATTAAGAAACTAACGAATAACAACGGTGCAATTATCGTGCCAAGGATGGCGGAGGTGTGAATAGGAATTATATTATTTTCAAGTGTCCAGTATGAAGATAAAACATTCATTGCTGTTCCCTGCAAGGCAAAACCAACAATATAGCCAAGTAAACCACCAACAAAAGCAGGGATTCAACCAAAAGCACAAAATGCAAATGCTATTTTTGAGGTTTTATAACCCTGAGCACGCAATATTCCAACAACTTTATTTCTCGCTTCAATATATCTCTTCATAATAAAGTATATGATGAATGCAACTAAGATAGTTAAAACGGAAATTAAATAGAATGTGGCATTTTTGATTGAATTAACAATAGTTCTAATGGTTACAATTCTTATCTTTCTTTCAGGATTTATATTGTCTAATTCATCTTTTAAATAAACCTTTTTGTTAAATGAATTAGGATTAATAAGATTAATATCATTATTAAATTGCTCCTGCAATTCCTTCGGCGATTTATTATGTAAATATTTTCCATTCTCATCAACAGGTGCTTTAACTAATGCATAAGTCTTAACAGCAAAAGTTGGATATGCTGAATTTATACGGTCAAAACCCTTTGAATTAACATAAATAATTGCTTGGGTATTAGTATCTACTTGAATATTTTCTTCATTAATAACAGGATATAAATAATCAACAGTTGAATCAATGCCAATGATTAAATACTCCTGCGTATTAACTTTAACCTTGTACTTTTCATCTAATGAAGAAATAAATAATTGCATAGCATAAGGGTTCGATAGATATTTGCTTATATCACCTTTATAGACTTCCTTACCGTTTTTAGATGCATAACCATAATTAACTTTAGCAACATATGAGCCTGAATCTGAATAAGAAATTAAATTTGATATTTTAATAGGTTCTATGATTTTATATACTGATTTTTCTAAAGATGAGGTAATATTAATACCAAATAAATCAAGTCCCTTACCATTACTATTTCTTAATTTTTGATTAAAAATATAATTAAATCTAGATAGGTCTAAATCAATAGAAGTATCGTTTTTCGATTCAACATAATAAGCAGAATTTTCAAAATTTTGTGTAATTGCTTCGATTTGATAAAATATATCCTTAACATTCGAAGACTTAAGATTATTTAAAACTTTTTTAACAATATAAGCAATATTACCTTCGTTTGGATTTGGACTTAAAATATAATATAAAGGAATTTGAGGAAAGCTTAGTAGTGTCAAAGGATTTAATAGATTATTAGGAATATTTAATAATGATAAATGATTATTAAGTCTTGAATTTTCAATAACCTTTTTGAATGCCAAATCTAGTTCATAATCATCTTTAATTAACGGTTTTATAGGAGTTTTGTCATTAGTTTCAAGGAATGAATCAAGAAACATTTTTAACGAATTATTGTAATAAGTTGGAATTTGCGAGGCTGTTGCAATGTAACCAAAGTTATAAGTAAGTTCATTTGAATTCTTAATTAAAAGGTCAATTATTTTATCAATAGTTTTGGTGTCAATTCTAGCATTAATTAAATTAGATTTAAATAAATTGATACCCTGCGATTTTTTCAATAAAGAAATAAGTTCACGATTTGCTAAATTAGTATGTGCATGAGCATAAGGAATTTTTAAAAGTGTTGCTTGATACTTATTATCGCTTCCTAATATTCCTAAACTAGGAATTGGATTAATAACTTTATCGAAGTTTTGCATTGCCTTAACAAATTCAGGATTTAGCGCTAGTTTATAGATTTCATTTAGAACAAGTTTAATTTGTGCATAAGAAAGTTTTTTAGCATATTGCTTTTCAATAATCTTTTGTCCAGTATTTTGATCAATAGATATTTTATCCTCAATACGCTCAATTCTATTCAAAAAATAAGCCATCTTAATTCATATGCTATATAAAACAAACATATTTTTAATAATTGATTCCTCACCATTTGCAAGAAATGATGAACCTAGATATTTAGCAAGAAAATTATGCAAGGTTTTTAGGATTTCTATTTGTGATTTTTTATCTTTAGCATTTGAATCAATAATTGCTGATAAATAGGCTAAATCAGCATATGATTCGGGCTTTTGATTTTTGCCTTCTAATATAAAGTCGAACTTATTATCCCTTGGTTTAAGAGATTTAAGTTTTAAAAGAGATACAAAATTAAAATATTTTTCAAGTTTAGCAAGTAATTTTGATAGATTATTTAGCTCAATATCATTAACAAGTGCTTGTTGTTTAACAAAATCAAACTCAGATTTAGTCAATTTTAATAAAGTTTTAGAATTTATTGCTTGTTTTACCTTTGCAATAATCTTTTTGATATCAACTAAATCAAATTCATTAATAGGAACATTATATGATGAAGGAATAGAAAAACTGCTAGACAAATTATTTGGCAATGCTAATTTAGGCAAAATAGCCAAATCTAGTAATGAAATTTTTCCTTCTTCTTTGGTTGGAATAGAAATATTTAATTCTTTAACCAAACTTTCTGTTTTGTTTGAAAAGTTAAAAATTTTAATAATCGCATTTTGAATTTGAATAATTTTGCTTGCTGAAATTTCATTTTCGCCAACAAGGTTTAGAGAGGACATAAATGCTGCCAAATAATCAGATTGATTTAAATATTCAGTATTGTAATCGTTATAAATTTTATTATTAGCTGTAATTGGATATTTATTAATCTTAATTAATTTATTAAGTGAATTAGTGAATTGTTCAATATTTATATTTGAAAAAATACTAAATAGTCCTTCGTTAATATTCTTATATGAGCCATCTTTATTAGCGTCTAAGGCTTTGAAGAATTTTTTAGCCTCATCCTTCGTATTTTTATCTAAGTCTTGATTTATATTTTTGTATGCTTGAACTCATTTTTGGTAGTAGCTGCTTTTTTGCTCTGGATCAAGTATTTTGCTAAAATCTACTAAATTAAAAAGGTTCTTAATGGATTTTTTGAATTTTTCTTCATTCAACGAACCTAATAAAGAAATAATCATCCGTTCATGAGACATTGTTCAATATGTATCATTTACCGCAGTAAACGGTTTATATGGATGGCGATCGTATCAATCGTTTATTATTGCTGAAAATTTAACAAAATCAATTGATGAAAATATTTCGGTTAAAATATCGAAAATTTTTTCTTTATCTCTTATATAAACAAATAGATCTTTTAATGAAATCTTGAGTTGTGGAATAATGTATAAATTAGAAAAATTTAAAATTCCGCTTAGATTATTTATTTGTGAAACAAGATAGTTTTCCCTTTCTTCATTAGTTTTAGCCGATAGTAAATATTGTTTTTTAAAATATAAAAATATCTTTGCAAAGAAATTATGAATGAAAGCATTTGCATTTATATTTATGTATTCAAGATTTTGGTTATTATCTTGCGGCAGAGGTTTAACTAAAAATTTAATAATATCTAAAATTGTTTTTTCTAAAATAAAACGGTTAGTTTTTCCGATGGCAAGCAATGTATGTAACCCATTGCTTTCAACAGAATCGGTGACAGCTTTGAAAATACGATATACATCACGGCGATCAAATAATTTTCCAAAATCTGTATCTAAAAGAACTGAACGTAATCTATCAACTAAGGTTTTAATTGTATTTTTTTGTGTAATTTCAAGAGTTAAATCTGGTGAAATTGATCCGAATGATATTGGTAAACTTATTGCGTTTCTAAATTGAGGATTAACAACGGCTCAACCGTTTGCACCTATTTCACCACGAACAGTATAATCTTGTTGAACAAGGTAATTATAAACTTCATCCAAGCTTAAATATTCCTTGCCATTAACTAAAACCTTATTTCACACGATATCGTCTGTAAAACCATCAATATTGCTTTGAACTAAAAATATATATTTATTTGGTCTAGGCATTGCAATTGCCCCAACGACAGTAGATCCTCCGGGGCGCTTTATTTCTGGCGTAGCAGTAGTTAAAACCAATATTTTTCCATCAACTAGGGTTGGAATTTTTGTGTTTTCAAGAAAATCATAGTACTTTTCAAATCTTATATCCGCATTAAAATATTCATTATTTGGCGTAAAATTACGAAAAATAGTTTCAACTAACGACCTAGTATAAACAGCAGGAATTTTAGTTATAAGATTGCTATTTTTATCTGGCTTTAATAAGAATTTATCAACATTTTCATTTGAAATACTTGAATGCAAAATAGATGGATTAAGACTTTCGTTATATAACTTACCAACATTATTTTCAAATCCTAGTATTTTTTTATCCTTATCACCAATATTAACAAAATGAAATACATTCTTTTTTGCATTGCCTTCATTAACTGTTTCAACAGTGATGGTTTTTCTAATACCTAAATTATCTTTACCAACAGTTTTTTTAATATCTTCCAGTATTGAAGAACGAGCAAAACTTAAAGCATTATTACGAATAAAATTTTGAGCTACATTAAGCTTGCTAACATTTGATACATCTTGAAATTCTTCATCACTTAATGGCTGCGATCCTAATTTATTAAATTCTACTTGCTTAATATTTCATAAATTAAAGGCATCAAGGTTTTGCTTATTTTTAGGAATTCGTGTATTTTCTTTCCCTCCACTTCACGGCTGTTTAAAGGTAACATCAATATCATTTTTATCAATTGGAACCGTTTGCACAAAGGTTTGTTTATATTTATTTCCAATACTATAGGTAGTGGTTATGGTCTTATCTCAATAAGAGAAATATAAATGTTGCTCATATTCTTTAGGTTGATTTTTGCTAAATTGCTCAATAAATTTAAAGTACGATCCTTTTCAATTGGACTTATCTTCTTGATTGCTTTCATTTCAATTTAAAATGTAACGATATCAATTATATGAAACCATTCGCTCAGCTCTTCTTATTCATCCTTCCGGAATTTTATAAGTACTATTAGAAGCTAGTTCGATATATAGAGGAGAATTAGAAACTATTTTATTTACATTTGCAAATGTCCCGAGTTTAAAATCATCAACAAGGATATCATCATTAATAATATTTCATTGTGTTGTTTTTTGATTGCCAGCGATTTTAATTTTTGCATTTTTAGCTTTTTCTTCATTAAAATATCACTTTTGATCATTTGATTTTTTTTCAAATCCCATTAATTCAAGGACTTTATTAGATTCAATAACATATAAAACACCTTCTGCTTTTCATTCATCATAATCTTGGGTCAAAAATGATGCTTGTTTAGTTACGGTATTGATATAAAGAGGCGAGGATTCTACAACGCTATCCTTAATTGTTTGTTGATTAAAAGGTCCTTTAGGACCATATGATATAGTTAAAATATCACCTAATTTTACTTTTGTTTTAAATCTTATTAAGTCATCAGTATTAACTCTGTTTACTTTAGTTACCAAAGAATATTTATTTCCCTCTTTTTGATAAACTTTAAATTTTCTATTTTCACCTGAAAAAGTAAATTCTCTAATCTTTTTGGGATTAGGGTTTTCTTTATTAATCTCGAATCTAACACTTGAAACTTGACCTGAAAGTTGTTCATAATATAATTTTAAAAAGTCTTCAGTCTTCAAATAATATTTAGGATTGGTGTTTCAATTTTCGATAGTATCTTTTATGTTAATAAAATTGTGCTCGCTTCCCGGCAAATTAATCGTATAAGAAACATCCGAACCATTTTTAGATGATTCGAATTTTATTGGCGAAGTAATAACGCTATGATTATCCTTATCAATTTGATTATATCCATGGCTAGGGATGACTCCTGAAGGATTAATATCTAAATCAACAGTTAAATCATGCAATTTAGAAACCTTATCATATGCATTTATTGTTCGTGAATATGAAGTCTTAACATCATTTAACAAAGTAAATAAAAATGTTGTTAAGAAAATTAAGATTGTTAAACAAATTAATGTAACTTTGTTTTTAGCAAGTGACCTAAAAACTTCTTTAAATAATCTCTTCATCTCTCACCCCTTCCCAAACTTTGTAATGTTAATTATATAGTTTATTAAATTATTATTTAATAAATTTTTTTAAATATGCAACAAAAAATTCTGCTCATGTACATAATGAACAGAAAATTTAAATTTATTTTTTGGAATTTTCTTTAATAATTATCGACCATTTTCTTGGGATAAAATTAGGGGTAGGAATTTTTTTTTCATAATAAACCAAGACATTATCGATAGTAAAAAATTTATTTAAACATAAAGTATTAAATTTAATTTTTAATATATTCTTAATATTTCTAGAATTATCAATTTCCTTTTGAAAATTAGTTGATTTTAAAAAACAAAAAATTGAGCCTATTTTTCCAACATGATGAGATATTTCAACAAGATTCTTTAATTCTGAAACTGCTCTTGCACTTATAAAATCAAATCTTTCCTTTTCTAATGATTCTTCTGATCTTATTTTAAGAATCCTTACATTTTTTAAATTACATTTTTTGACTACAAGCCATAAAAAATTTACCCTTTTTTGCATCGGCTCATAAATTGTAAGATTAAAATTTTGACTATATATTAAATAAGGGATAATAGGAAAACCTGCTCCTGAACCAATGTCAAGAACCTCCTTATTACATAGATTTGCAATATTTTTATTTATATTTTTAAAAATAAGAATTGATTCTATAATGGCCTCTTTAATTAATTTTTCACCGTAGAAACCAGTTAAATTATACTTCTTATTTTCTTCTTCAATTAACTGATAATATAAATAAAGTTTAGCAATTATGTCTTCATCTTCAATGCAAAGATATTGAGTTATAATTCTTCTAAATTCTTCCATTACTATATTCTTTATAAATTTCACTTATTGATGTGCTATTAGTATTAGCCTCAATAACTAAACCAAGAAATTCGGCCATTGATAATTCTTTTAGCTTCTTAAAATGTGATAAATGCGAGTGATCTACTGAATTAGTTATTATAACTTCATCAATGATAGGATTGCTTTCGAACATTTCAAAACCTCTTGAAAATAACCCGTGTGTTGCAGCGATAATAACTTTGTTAGCACCTTGCGCCTTTAGTGTTTCTGCTGCATGTATAATAGTTCCACCAGTATCAATAATATCATCGTAGATGATTACATTCTTACCATTAACATTACCTAAAACGCCCATAATTTCAGATACATTTGGGCCAGTTCTTCTTTTATCAATAATTGCAATTGGTTCATCGGAATTTAGGCATTCTGATAATTGACGTGCTCTAACTGCGCCGCCATGATCAGGAGAGACAATAACAAATTTATCTTTTCTTTTTCTTAATTCCTTAGCAAAAATAAATTGACCTCTTAGATCATCAACAGGAATATTAAAAAAGCCTTGAATTGATGCATTGTGCAAATCAACAACAATAATTTTATCAGCACCAGCAGTTTCTAATAAATCAGCAACAAGTTTGGCTGAAATTGGATGTCTGCCGCTTGTTTTTCTATCTTGTCTTGCATAACCATAATAAGTAGTAACACAAATAATTCTTTTTGCGCTAGCACGCTTCAGTGCATCAATAAATATCAAAAGACTCATCAAATTATCATTGACTGGTTTTCCTGTATTGTTGATAACAAAAACAGTTTTATTTCGAACAGTTTCGTCGGGATAAACTAAATTCTCGCCGTCAGCAAAAACAACTTTATTAACCTTTTTAACATCAGTGTCTAAATATTTAGCAATTTCATTAGCTAGTTTTTCAGAATTATCCATCCCAAAAATAATTACATTTTCATCTAATTTTTTCATTTTTTTTAGCTTAAATTTTCCTTCCCTAATTTTTAATATTAATTTTAATATATTAATGTGTTAATATTTAACTTTTTCTTAGATTATTACAAAATTAAAAAAATAAGCCAAGTTGACTTATTAATTATAAGAAATGCTTATAGATCTTACGATAAATAATTTTGGTTATTATCACAAGAAATGTATAGGTAGAAAGCAACAGTGCAAGCCAAGCATAAAATATCGAGGGTAGCGGTGCTAGTTGCAAGGAAGTATTTAGCTTTGGAATATAAGGAAGAGCAGTTACCAATGCAACTCCGGTCAAGGTTGAAATAATCACCGGAGTAGAAGCGTTAGATTTAATTAGTGGCACTTTATCAGTTCTTAATAGATGAATAACAAAAGTTTGTGTTCACATTGAGATAACTAATCACCCAGCTCAAAACATCAATCTAAATTCTTTTTGTTGTTCAAGAGATAAATTACTATAATCACTAATTTTGGTAAATGTTGTTTGTTTAATTGCTTGTGGAATGATAACAAAAAATAATAAACAAAACGACATAACATCAACAATTGAACTAGCAGGGCCAAATCATAGCATAAATCGCCAAATAGACTTATGTCCCCATTGCCGCGGAGATTGAATAAATTCTTTATCTACATTATCTCACGGAATTGTTCCACAACAAAAATCATAAATTAAATTTAAAAAAATAATTTGCACAGGTGCTAAAGGAATAAATGGAAGCATAATTGAGGCTATAACTACGCTAAAAATGTTTCCAAAGTTTGATGACACAGTCATTTTTATATATTTATTAATATTGGCATGAGTTTTTCTTCCCTCAACTATCCCTGTAGCCAAAACATTTAAATCTTTTTCAAGAAGAATGATATTAGCTGACTCTTTTGCAATATCAACTGCTGTATCTACAGATATTGATACGTCAGCAACCTTCATTGCTGGTGCATCATTAATACCATCACCCATGTAGCCGACAACATGACCATTATTACGCAAAATGGTAATTATTCTAGCTTTTTGATCGGGGCTAAGTTTAGCAAAAATTTGTGTCTTTTCAACTTCGATTGCTAGCTCGACATCACTAAGTTTAGTAATGTCTTTTCCTAGCAATATTTTTTCATAAGGAATGCCGACTTTTGAACAAACTGCCTTTGTAACCAGTGGATTATCACCAGTTAGTATTTTTACTTCTACGCCCAAATTATGTAACTTCTTAATAGCATCTTCAGCAGAATCTTTCGGTGGGTCTAAAAATGTTAGATAGCCTATTAAAGTCATATCTTTTTCATCGTTTACACTCAGCTTTCCGACAGCATCAATATTAGACTTTTTGGAAGCGACAGCAACAACTCTCATTCCTTCTTCACTAAATTCCTCAACCTTATTCAAAACTTTACGGATTACCTTTTTATCAAGAGGAATTACTTTTCCATCTAAATAAATTGTGCTACATACATTAATAATTTCTTCAACAGCTCCTTTAGTAATCAACGTAACCTTATTATTTTTAAGAGACTTTACAAGCACTGACATACGCTTTCTATTGAAATCGAAAGGAACCTCATCAATTTTCAAATAATGCAATTCAAGATTATCTAATGATTTTTGTTCATCAGCTAAATCAAGGGTACGATTAATAATCGATTTATCTAGTAGGTTTTTTAATCCTGTTTGATAATAAGAATTTAAAAAAGCATACTTTAAAACATGATAATCCTCTTTCCCATTAACATCAAGGTGCCTTTCAAGAATAATTTCATCTTGAGTTATTGTTCCAGTCTTATCAGTACATAAAATATCCATAGCACCAAAATTTTGGATGGAGTTAATATTTTTAACGATAGTTTTTGCCTTCCCCATTGCGATTGAACCTTTTGATAAACAAGCAGTTACAATCATTGGCAACATTTCAGGGATTAATCCGATAGCAATAGATATACCAAATAATAAAGCATTAAATCATGCATTGTTTCCTTCAATCTTTTGATGGGTTAATCCAACAATTAAAAAAATGATAGGAATAACAAAAGCAATGATGCAGGTTAACATTACAGAAATTTTTTTAATACCTTTTTCAAAGTTAGTAGGAACTTGTTTTTCATTTAATTTTGAAGCCACCTTACCAATGACAGTATCATTTCCGACTACTAGCACCAATGCCTTTGCTGAACCAGAAATAATGTTTGAACCCATAAAAGCAAGATTGGGTCTATCTGTCAGATTATCATAATTAGTTTGCGCATCAATAATACTATATTTTTCAATTGCATCGCTTTCGCCAGATAACGAGGATTGCGAAACAAATAAGTCTTTTGCCGCAATAATTCTAACATCACCAGGAATAATATCGCCAGCTGCTAAATGAACAATATCACCAACAACTATTTCGTCCATCGGTATTTCCTTTAGAACCCCATCACGCTCAACCAAACAAGTTGTCTCAATAATTTCAATAAGTTTATTGGCACTAGAAGCAGATTTTTGTTCTTGAATAAAGTGAATAATACTGCTGGCAAAAACTATTACCAGAATAATAATGACAGTTATATAATTAACTTCATTATACTTACCACTGCTTATTGGCAATATAATATCGACTACAGCAGTAATAATTGTAAGTATAAAAAGAATAATATTAAACAAATTAAAGAAAGAGCGGATTAATCTTTTTCCAGCAGTGTCAGCCCCTTTTTTGGAAATTTTATTTACACCATATTCATCGCGGTTTTGCTCAACTTGTTTTTCAATCTTGATGCCATTTTTAGAAGATTTATATTTTTCAAATAAAAGTTCTACATCACTAATAGATGCTTCAACTAGTCGCTTATTTATCGGATTATTTTTTGCCAAATCTTGCTTAGATAATTTAATATTTTGACTCTCAATATTATTAACCTTTGCTTTCTTCATTATTCACCTCCTTTATATTTAAAATATGTTTAAGGAAGCAGTAATTCTACATAATTAACAAAATGTGCTTAGTGAAAACACAATATTTGCACTACTTCGATCACTACTTTGTACTTCCATTAAGTCACCTTTCCATTTTATATTTACTTAATTTTACATTAAACAACAATTTAAAAAATAAAAAAGTAATAAACATACCTCTTAATATCTAACTTTCATATAACTGTTCTAATTCTTTTTCAGAAAGATTATAAAGGTCTCCGTTTTTAACTATTTGACCATTATTAATAAAAATATATTTAGAAAAATTATTTCTAAGGACATTTAAATCATGAATATTAACTAAAACTGTTGTGTTATATTTCGTGTTGATATTTTTTAAAATTGACATTATATCCTTTGATGTTTTAATATCTAGTGAACTAGTTGGTTCATCAGCTAAAATAATATCAACGTCTCTTAGCAAAATTTTTGCTATTTCAACACGTTGTTTTTGGCCGCCTGATAAATCAGAAATTTTTGTAAAGATCTTATCTAAAATTCCTAAGGAGTCGAGAACATTATAAATTTCTTGTTTTTGTGATTTAGTTATTATTTTTAACAAGGAAAATAACACATTTTTATATTTTGAATAAAAATGCAAAATATTTTCATACACATTTAACGACTCAATAAGATTTGTTTCTTGCGAAAGATAACCAACTCTCTTTACTATTTTTTTTCATTGTCGTTTTGAAATGTTCTCTATATCATATTCATTAATAAAAAGTTTGCCTTGACTAGTTTTTAGTTGTTTTAGAATGGCATTAAACAATGTAGTTTTTCCTGAACCAGATCTTCCTATAATAGCAATCATTTCACCTTGATTAATTAACAAATTTATATCATTTAATATATTCATCTTTGATCTTGGATATGCGGCATAGTAATGCTCAAATTGAATTTTCTTCATATTTTAATATTATATTGTAATTTTTAACATATTAATGTAACGCAATTATGCAAAAAATAAATTTACATCATATTAATATTAACAAATAGGCCTGACATTATAAATTCTCAATAAATTAAACTTAAAAGAAATAAATAAAAAAACTCCCAATTAAAGAGAGATTTCCATGTTTAAACAATAGCTTTAATCATTACTTAAAATCTGGTTCTATACCTAAATTTTTAAGAATTTCAACAACAGTTTCCTTCATTTCCTTTGAAAATGAATCAAATATGGATTGTTCATCGTCTGTTAATCTAATTTTTGGTAAATGACGATAACCATTTCTTCCTAAAATTACAGGTAATCCAAAATAAACACCACTATTTTCATACTCTTGTGGAAGTTTAACTCCTAATGAATAAATTGCTTGACGATCTGTTAAAATTGATTGCGTAATTTCGGCTAGGTTTTCACCAATTCCAAAATTTGTAATTCCTTTTCCAGTAATAATTTCAAATGCTTCATCCTTAACTTTTTGATTTAATTTTTGTAATCATTCTTCAGAAATTGTATTATTTGCTAATCAATCCTTTAATGAACCAAGTCCTATTCTTATTTTTGAAAACGGAATTAAGCATCTTGCTCCGTGTTCTCCAATAACGAATCCAGTGATCGATCCTGCCTTAACATTAATTTTTTCAGACAGGAATTTTTTCATTCTAGCGGTTTCAAGAATTGTTCCAGATGATATAACTCTTTCAGGAGCAAATTTTGTGATTTGTTGATATATTGAAGCCATAATATCAACCGGGTTTGAAGCAATAATAGTAATACCATTGAAACCTGATTGCTTTATTTTTGTTCCTATTTCAGCAATTAATTTAGCATTATCTGTTAATAATTCAAGTCGATCTTTTAAAACTCCATCCTTCGGTTTTACCGATGCAGTAATAACAATGATCTCAGCATCTGCTAAATCTTGATAAGTTCCAGCCACAAATGTTGAACCGCTTTGTAACATCGAACATGCAGCATCATTCAGATCTTTAGCTTGTGCTTTTGCATATTCAACAAAGGCATCAACCAATACATAATCAGCCTCAATCGATTTATTCAATGAAGCATATAAATAGGCCGAACCAACGGCCCCAACGCCAATAATTCCTATTTTAGTCATTTTTTTGTCCCCCCATTAATTCGTTAATTTTTTTAGCCATAACGATATTAAACGTTTTTAATCCGGTTTCTTCAAATGGATCTATCTTCATAAGATGTGCACTCATTATTGATGCACGATGAATAAAGGAAACAATTCAACCCAATGTTTTGTCCTCTAAATCACTAATAACTATATCTATAAAAGGTATTTGAATACCTAGATAATAATACTTAGTTGCTTGCAATAATGCCTTATTTACATTGTTAAATGTTTTCTTCATTAAAAAATTAAGTTCATCGCCATCATTGTCATTAACAATAGCTATATTGAAGTCAAACATGGGATTTTGAACCAAAATATGAGTATTAAACATTCTTCTTTGCTTATTATAAAACAAATTAGCAAACGTTTTAGTATCAGAAGGATGAATAAATGTGTTAACTTGTATCCCTTTATAACTTCGATATGAAGACGAAACCAGATACATAGCAAATAAATCATTTAAACATTTATAAATTTTAGATCCCGAAACAATATTCTCAATTGCAAAAATGTCTTTCTCTTCATGATTGCGATCTTGTTTATTAAATATATATCTAACTAGAGCGTAACGATATGCACTATTATTTTCTAAATTTGTGTTACTAAAATATTCATTTGCTTCCTTTGCTCCTTCAATATAATCATCAATGTCAATATTAGCACAAGCAAGAGGTAATAAAACTGCTGCTGAATAGTTTAAATATCTTTCAGGGGTATTATCTAATAAAACTAAATGATTATAATTTTTTGTTTGAACAAGATTGAATAATTTTCCATAGTTGTTATTAGTTGTTATAAAAATATAATTGGTTGCATTATTTCTGCCAACCTGTATATTAAGTAATGTAACCAATTCTCTAAAAACAATTAAGCTCTCAATATCCTCTCCATTTTTTGATATAACATTAATTGCAAATGACCTATTTTCTAAATATTGAATTAGGTTTAAGATATCTATTCCTTCATAACTTTCATCAACATACATAATCTCAATTCCACAATTGTTTCTTAAGCGGGAATTCGCTAGGCCTATTATACTCTTTGATTGAATACATATATGTTGTGGAGCAATGACAACAAAGGTTTGAATTTTTTCATCATTAAAAAATTTGACAATTTTTTTTATCTTTGAATAATCACTCCTTTGGATATTTCTATCAATTTCAAAAAAACCAAAATTTTTATATCCTTCAATTTCTTTGGATTTTATTTTATCATTAATATCGTTAATAATATCCTTATATTTACCACTAAATAATTTAGAGTCAATAACCTGGTCAGATAAAAAATCTATCTTACTTCTAATCGCCATAATGTATTCCTTTATTTGTAAAATCAAGCAATTTATCAAACTTAGCGCCATTTTTATCAAGTTTAAAACTAAAAGGATTTCTTAATTCCTTTGGATGAATTTGCTTAAATGAAAAAATAAGTTCACCATTTGCCGCTATATCAATAATTATTAGTTCTTTAATGTCATTAATCTTAAAAAATGAATTCAAATTACTTATATAATAATCACTAACTTCAGAAACGCCTAAATAACCAACATGGTTGGTTTTGGTTATAAGAGTTATAAATTTGCTTGAAATTTTGTAAACTTTTGCCTTTATTATTTGACCGACTGAATAACTCATCTTTTTCCCTTTTAAATGTACTTAGTAGCATATAAATTATATGCTAAATAACAAAAAATAATTATGATATCCAAAGTATATTTTATATTTTCAAAGCAAAATAGCATATCTATAAAACTTACTCTTAAATCCAATATTAATTACAACATAAGTAAAAAGAGATTTTTTCCTTTTTGCAAACTAAAAAGTACTATAATTGAATCATAAATTTATGAACAGGGGTGCCCATTAAGGCTGAGAAATACCCTCGTTAGCTGATCCAGATAATACTGGCGTAGTGAGTTCTTATTTTTTGGTCATCATCCCTTTTTAATTAAATTGAAGGGATTTTTGTTTTATGAAAAATAAAAAAATAGCGTTTATACTAAGCCTAAGCACTCTAATGTCCACATTTGCCTTTATTTCTATTGCGTGCAGCGCAAAGCAGGATGCTAATTTAACATTAAAATTTGTTATAAATGAGCCTTTTTTTGGTAATAAAAAACATCTATTTTTTAGCAAAATTTTATCTGAATTTAAAAAGAAAATAAATAAGGATGCAACAATTAAAGTAAGATACGTTTCAGCAAATAATGATATAGCTGGTATTGTTAGAAAAAAAACAAGCAACATTGCTATCATTACGACTCCTTTATTCATCAGAAACAATGACCAAAATATTATTCCTATCTTACAAACTATGACTAGGGCATTTAAATTTGATAAAAATTTTAATGATAGCTACTCAGATGGATCAAATACTGACAAATTAAGAATTATTGCTGCTAAATTACAAAAATTGTTTAATAAAAAATCATATACCGCATGAACCGATGAGGAATATAGTTGGAATGGAAATATATACGAATATTTCTATGCAAAAAATAATGAATTAGTTGAATACTATCGTGGCATTATAATGATTCAAGGCACAAATGAAGAAAGAGAACAAATTAAAAAAGCATGAGACAATAAAGATTGAAATACTTTTAGAAATTTTGGTATTGTGACCGGTAAGGAAAGCAGCGGTTCAAAATATATTCTACAAGAAGCATTATTCAAAAAGCATTTTAATCTAGAAAACAATAAATTTAATTCTTTTGCTGAAGATAAAATAAAAAATATCGAAAAATATACACAAGGAGAAGCAAAAAATATAGCGAATGGTTCACTTAAAAAATATCATATTGTTTTCGATGAAATGGCCTCGTTTGCCTATCGCAATAATAAAAGGGGCAAGTTCTACACCCCTGATGATGAGAATGTTAAAATTGAATTTTTAACGGCCACTGATCCACTAAAGTATAATGTTGTAGTGGTTAATAAAGATGATTTCAATATGGAACAAATAAACTATTTAAAAAATATAATAATAGACTTATGAAGAAATAACGAAGATGATTATGGTCCTACCGTAGGATTTAATGGCTACAAAATAATTAATGATGTTGATAAGGAAGCAATACAACCTTATAATAAAATATTTAGTTAATATGTGATTAAAAAGAAACATTTTTAAAGAACAGTTAAAATTAGGCAATACTATTTTAAAAAACGGACCATATCGGCTAGTTTGAAAAATAGCATTTTTTGTTTTTATTATTTTACTAATTATAGCTTCAATCTATATTGTTAATTTTAGTTTTGCACCATCAGGTATTAATCTCTTTATTAAAAATTTAAGGGATTTTTTTTCTCCAAGTAGTTTTAGTAATATATATAAACAAAATCTCTTTTATATTTCTTTTTTGTTTTTATGAAATAGTATAAAAATAATTTTCCTAAGTACAATTATTGGATTCATGCTCGCATTTCTCACTTCGTATTTTTCTAATATTAAAACCAATAGCAAATATATAGCTATTCCATCTAAAGTTATAGTAATTGCTTTAAGAATTTTTCCAGAATTGTTTTTTGTATATTTATTTAAAATTTCTTTTGATAAAAAACTAGCGATAGCATTAATTTTTTGTTGATTTACATGGCTTTGATTGCATGAGTATTTTTCACAAATAATTGAGAATGCTAATTTTAGTATTTTTTATCATTTGGTAAAATCACAGCACTCAAGACAAAAGGCTTTTTGAACAGAAATATGACCTCAACTTAGAAAAAAATTCATAAGTTACTTCATCTATGCATTTGAAACAAATTTACGTTGGTCAGCAATACTAGCTAATATTGGTTTTTTAGGGATAGGAATTTTAATAAATCCTCAAATTCAGCCAATAAATTATACAGAACTAATAATACCTTTGTTAATACTAGTTTCCTTCTTGTTTTTAGTGGAAATTATTAGTGAAAATATAAACAAATTTCTATTTGAATCTCGAAAACAAGATAATATCAATTTTAAGAAATATCAAACTAATAATATAATCAAAAAAACTTTTATTTCACTATTTATTTTACTTACCTTTGCGCTAATTTGCGTAGCTATAAAAGATTTAGCTCATGAAAAATTTTATGAGACCGAAGCTACTGGCTTTTTAAATAATATGTTTAAGGGGAGTTGAAAAGATATAATTTTTAGCTTTAGCGAAGATGGGATTTTTTGGATTATCATTCAATTTGCATCACTTGTATTCTTAACCTTCATTTTAACATATTTTATTTCATATTTTAGAATGCTATTAATGTCTAAATCAATAGTAGGAAAACATTTAAGTATCTTCTATAAGTATTTAAATATATTAATAAGAGCAATACCTGCTGTTATTATATTTCTAATGCTTTCTAATCTTTTTGAAGAATTGTCAGCATCATTTGTTTTTGCTTTTGGTATCCATAGTGCATCTTCAATATCAAGAAACTTATATCAGACAATTAATAACATTAGTATAGAAAAAATAAAAGAATTAAAAAAACTAGGCTTCTCTAATTTTTTGATATATAGAAATTTTATTCGCCCAAAAATTAGACTAGATTTCATTAGCTTTGCAAGCCTAGAACTAGAAAAAATAGCTAGAAATTTTATAATTTATGGTTCTTTGTCTTCTTCATTATTAGGCCAAAAAACAAATCTAACAAGAGCAAAAGATATAGCTGACGTTTCGCCTTATTTGTGAATAGGTTTTATTATCATTGCGCTAATCAGTTTCACTTCATATTTCATAAGATTTAGTATTAAACAAAGAAATTAAAATAAAAGACAGATTATCTGTCTTTTATTTGTTTATGTCAGTCACCTGAAATGGTACGCCCTAGAGGATTCGAACCTCTGACCCAATGGTTAAAAGCCATTTGCTCTACCTTCTGAGCTAAGGGCGCTTCTGGTGCCCAGAACTGGACTTGAACCAGCACGGCCATTACAGCCAACGGATTTTAAGTCCGTAGCGTCTACCATTCCGCCACCTGGGCATTAATTGATTAATGCTTAAATATTATAATATATTTTTTAAAAAATAAAAAAAATTAATTTTATTACCATTAATTATGTGGATTCTCAATTATTTTGCTACATTGCAATTCTCAATTATTTTGCAACATCCTATAGTTTAAAATAATTATAAGAGGTAATGTGAAATATAAAAAAATAGAAATCCAAAATTTGACAGATTTTGAGAAAAAAAGAAAAGGTATTTATATCGATATAACTAATGAAAAAAATAAAAATAAACTAAATTGCCATAAAACACGAAGTTAGCCGTTTTACAGTTTTTAAAATTAAAAATCTATAAATTTTGACGGGACATTTAATGTCTCACACAAAAAAGGGAAATAAATATAGACAAAAATTTAGTGCTGATCTTGTAGATTCTGAAATTGAAAAAATCAGAGATTTTAGTTCTTTTATTTTTGATCAACCTAGAGATAGAACTAGAAATGTTACTATGGCAATTTATTATAGAACAAAAGGTTCAATAATCTCTTTAAAAAACTCTTTACAGACGCACTTTAAAAAGGGGCTATGCAACAGAGCACTCGCACAAAGGGGCTAGAAAAGAAGCTAAAAGAAATGTTAAAAAATATTTTAAATAACACAATTCCAGAAACAATATTTTATTATGCAATAAATAGTAGTCTTGAAAGGTCTTTTAAAACTGCTCAATCAAATTATCCTATATGCTTTAAAATAAAGAATATAAAACATTGAACAAAAATTAGTAAAATTGAAGACCAATTAATAGATTACTTTAATTTTATATCTCCAAAATTAAAAAGAAATAGCAATAAAAACTGTTTTAGAAAAATAACTGAAGGCGATCCTGGTTGGTATGTTGATTATCATTTTAAAAACAAAACTCATTCAGGCGCAGTTAAGTACCCAAACGAATATTATGGCCCAGTTGATACTAACGGCAATAGAGTTAATTTTTCAAAGAAAATAAGAGTTTTATTTCGTATGAACTCAAGTGGTGAATATTTTTTTAAAAACTCCAGAAAACCGTTACAAAGCAAGCAGTGATTTATCTAACTTTTAACTCACAAGAGATTTTTTTAATAGGTAAAAATCTTGACGTTTGAGACGATTTGGCTTATAAATTGAGTTTGATAGTCGTAATGCATAAGTCAGTAGTTTCGACATTTATGGACAAGTTTAATTACTTGATTAGAAATTTAGAAAGATTTAAATTAAATACATCAGGTTTAAAAGAAGAAATGAACCACTTAAAATCAATGTTTAAAAACGAAATTAAAGAGGTGGATAATAACCTATCTGAATACTTTAAGTAGATTTTTAATTCTATTCTATTGTCCGCAAAAGTGGGTTTAAAAAATTTTGTTTACCAACCAATCAAAATATGAATAAAGCTTAAAAAATAAATTTAATATCATAAGTTTAATAAACATTTTTAAACTATAAAAATGTTGCGATTTGATTAAGAATTAACATGCAATTTAACGCATAAAAGTAAAAAAAAGTGCCGTTTTTTTAAGCAAATCAGCACTTTTTGTATATTTTTATAATTAGTTATAAAATTATAAAAATCATTAAAAGTTTAAGCTGTATAAAAAAATCGTTATTGAAAGTATTTTAAACATAAAACCAGCAATAACAATCTAAATTTAATACAGTATTAAATGTACATAGAAATGGGATTAAGAGACATGATCGATAATATCAAAAAAGAAAAACTAATAAAAAATATTAATCATTGAAAAACGAAATTACTTGACTTAACTTTAAGAAACAAATCCTTAAATATTGGTATCTCTTTAAAAAAGACCATTCCCAATAAATTAAAAATAGTTTATCCTGACTTTTATTCATTACTAGAATTGTTCAATAACACTGAAAAAGAAGTATTCCCATTGGCGATTTATGACCAAGTTAGAAAATATACAGAAAGCCAATACGGATATGAAGCTTTATATTCACATAATTTAGAAGATATTGAGCAACAAACAACTATCAAGAAAAATCAACTTTATCCAGAATTTGGTGAGTCTATATTTTTAGAAACAATTAAGAAAATTGAGAAAAAGGCAAGAACTTTTAGAGAGGAATATTCAATTGATATTGCTTATATGACATTTGGTTTAGTGAAGTGATACGAGTCAACAACTTCATATGAGCCAAATTACGCTCCTTTATTATTCTATCCAGTAGAAATTAAAAAAGATAGCAATACATCAGGTTGAAGAATTACAAGAAAAGCGGAAAATGATTTTATTCAAAATGAAACATTAGTACGTAAAATGAAAAATAGTTTTAATGCTGACTTTACATTTGAACCTTCAAATAATAATGCCAATGAAATGTTTGATGAATATGCTGAAAAAATTCTAGGCCAAATTAGCGATAAAAGATGAGAAATTACAAAAGATATTTTTTTATCTACATTTGATTTTAGTAATATATACATCTACAAAGATATTGAACAAAATATTGAGAAAATATCTGAGAGTGAATTTTTCAAAAGAATGATCAGCGCTGAAATTGACGATGCAACAGATATATCTAATATTAATGAAACAAATATAAACCAAAAGATTGATATTCAAAATCAATATAAAATTCTTAACTCAGATTCTTCACAAGAAATCGCCATTCAAAATGCCATTGAAGGAAAAAGTTTCATCTTACAAGGACCTCCCGGAACAGGTAAATCCCAAACAATTACAAATATTATTACCGAACTTATAACAAGAGGTAAAAAGATTCTTTTTGTTGCTGAAAAAAATGCTGCTCTTCAAGTCGTTTTCAACAACCTTAAAAAAATTAAATTGGAAAAGTATGCAATGCCTATTCACGACACAAAAGTCGATAAAAAAGAAATATTAAGAGATATTAATAAATCAATCGAAGAGGCAAGATTATATGAAATCGATGACAACAATATTCAAACATTGATTTCTAACTATCAAAGAAGCAAAGATTTTTTAGAAAAATATGGAGAAATCTTATTAAGAAAAAGAGAACCTCAATACAAAAATCTTTACGAATATATTGGTAAATATTTTTCATTAAATGACTTCCCAAACATAAGATTCAGTATTAATAATATAATGTCTATTAATGGTGAAGATTTTGAAAATATTAAGAATACAATTCAGTCATTTGAACATTCACTGAAGAACATAGATTTTAATTTTAAACAACATCCATGGTACGGTTTATTAAAGGATACAATTAAATTTAAAGAAAAAGATGAGATTGAGGAAAAACTATTTTTCTTAAAAGATCATTCAAAAAATATTGCTACTTGAATCAAAAACTTGAATATTTTTGCACAACCAAACGACTTTTATAATGAATTTTCTAAACATACTTTAAATATAAAATTTGTTGCAAACTTCATTGAAAATAATAACTTCAAGGATATTTCAAACTATTTAAATGGCGGTGTTGATTTAGAAATAATAAATTTAAAAGAAATTATTAGTGTGTTCAATGACAAAACCACTAAATACGAAACCCAATCTAAAATTTGAAAGAATTTAGAATTTTTTGAAACTAATGATGCTATAGAAGTTTATTCAACACTTAACAAAAACAAATTTAACCCTTTTAGGGTTTTTTCAAAAATGTGAAGACAATACAGAAGTTATTTCAAAAAACAAAATGTATATGAACCTGAAAATCTGTGAAAATTAAGAATCCTTGATGAGGCTAAAAAATTCGCTGAAATAAAAGAATTGGACACAAAATTTAATGAACTAATAAACAAAATAAATCTAAATTTAGACAACTTCAATATTGATAAAGTTAATGAAGTTTTAACCAGTCTTGAGTTTATTAAACAAAATAATAATGATATCCTAACAATATTCAATGCGTATGTAAAAACTTATAATCAAAACAAAGAATCAATAAAGACAAATATAAATAATTTAAACACACTATGTGAAAATATTGAATTTCTTGGTTCCTTATTCGACAATAATATTGTAAATTTTAAAACAGTATCACTAGATGATTTTCTATCTAAAACAATAACATTATTGACAAATATGGATTCAATAACTAGCTACATAAGTTTCATTAGCGCAAAAAATAGGCTTGCCAATTTAGGTCAAAGTTCTTTCATTGAAGCCATTATTTCAAACAATATAGATAGCAATTTTGAAAACATTTATCTTAGAAAATTCTATGAAAAACTAACAGAAACTATTATTCAAACTGAAATTTCAAATGCAGATACAGTTTTACTAAATCAATGTGTAAATGTATTTAAAGAAAAAGACAAAGAAGCTAATACTTTGGCAAGAGATAAAATTATTTTAGAAAATGATAAAAGAATTAAATCTAGTTTATTCTTCGCCGCTGCTAATAGTCAGTATATGTTGCTTAAAAAAGAAAGCAGTAAAACTCGTGCCATTATGCCTTTTAAGAAGTTTTTTGAAAAAGCGCTTGAACTTATTTTAAATATAAAACCTTGTTTAATGCTTTCTCCTCTAACAGTAAGTAACTTCTTTAAAGATGTTGACTATACATTCGATACAGTTATATTTGACGAGGCATCTCAAATTAGACCAGAAAGTGCTATAAGTTCATTATTTAGAGCTAAACAAGTTATAGTCGTTGGGGATAAGGAACAAATGCCTCCATCAAACTTCTTTTCATCAGCAGAAAATGAAGAAGGTTTTCTTGAAGTCGAGGATTCAACAGATAACTTTTCAGATGGCTATGATTCACTTTTAAATTTAGCTGAAGCTAGCCTTAACTCAATTAGACTAAAATGACACTACCGTTCAAAATTTGAAGAATTAATTTATACATCAAATAAAGAAATTTATAAAGACTTAATAACATTCCCTAACTCTAAACAACCTAATGATATCGAAGGATTAAGATTCCTTTACGCAAAACCAAATAAATATATTGACGAAACAAACACATTATTTGAAGAAGCAAAGAAAACAATAAAGGACATTATTGAAAAGTATCAAAACAAATATTCAATCGGTGTTGTTGTATTTAACGCCGAAATCTTAAATCAATTTGAAAGAGAAATGGATAAATTCATTCATGATAATCCACATTTAAAATTTTATTTTGATGAAGATAGAGAAGATGCATTTTTTGTTAAAAACATTGAAACAGTTCAAGGTGATGAAAGAGATATCATATTATTCTTGCTAGATAATAAAAGGAACGCAAACGGTGAAGTTAGTGTAAACTTTGGAGCAATAAATAACAGCGAATCCGGATATAAAAGACTTAATGTTGCAATATCTCGTGCCAAAAAAGGTTTAATTCTTATATCATCATTCAAAAGTCACGAAGTTAATTGATTCAGAAGTGAACAAAGAGGGGTTAAACTTCTTGAAAAATTCATTAAAAACGCTGAATTCGGAATAAACGCCTTAGAAGATTTAAAAGAAACGAGCGGAGGTGTTGAATCACTTTTCGAACAACAAGTTTATGATAAACTTACTGAACAAGGTTTGACTTTAAAAACACAAGTCGGATCATCAGGATTTAGAATTGATTTAGCAGTAGTTCATAAAAATAATCCAAACAAATATATTCTAGGAATAGAATGCGATGGAGCAACCTATCACTCTTCAAAAACAACACGTGATCGTGATAGATTAAGACAGGAAGTGTTAGAAGCAAGAGGTTGAAATATTCACAGAATTTGATCAACCGACTGATTCAAAAACCCCGATGCACAAGTTAACATTATTTTAAATAAATTGCAAGAATTATATAACAACACTAATTCGGCTGACGAATCAGAAGACAACGAAGAAATGACAAAATCATTCACAATAGAACTAAATGAACACGAAAATGAACAAGCAACTTTCCCAGCATTCCCTGATCTAGATAAATTTATTGAAATGAATAGTTTAAAATTTTTAAAATCATATCAAGGAGAAAGAAGTCTTATTATTGCTCAACTATTTTCAGTTGCAGGTGCATTGCCTTATAAAACTTATGAAGGTATCGTTAAAAAATTGCTACGCGAAGATCGTTTAACAAATGGTGTTAAAATGTTAGCAAGCAAATTAGCATATGGACTGGGTAGCAAAGATGAATACCTATTCATAGTTCCTTCTTTCCCTGATTTCAATTTTAAATTTAGGGAAAGCTTTTCAAAAGAAACAAAAAGATCAATTTTTGATATCCATCCATATGAATTGCGTAATCTATTTATAACAATATTAGAAAATTCTTATATTACAATTAGCTTAGATGATTTCTGTAGAGAATTATCAAATAGAATTAAAACACAAGTTTCAAACCTACAACAAAAAAATTACGTTCTTGATATTTTAAACAAAATGGCAAAAGAAAGAAAAATTCAAAAATTAGATGATGAATTATTCAAAGCCAATGATAAACTCGACTAATAACTAATCAAATAAATTCAATATAAATATTCAAAATTATTTCCCAGTTTAAGTATAAAAAAATACAAATACATCTTAAATTAAGGCGTATTTGTATTTTTATTATTATTTTTTAACTACAATTATTAACCGCAATATACAGATATTAAACAATCTAAGCACCTACTCCTTTAAAATAAATGAAACAAATTATTAAAAATAGAAGAAAAATTAAAATTTCTTTTTTATCATAATCGTACTGGTTCTTTTTATTTTTTCAATATTTAATATTGACACCAAAACATTTATATGGAGCTCTCTTATCTCATTATAAAAAAGATAACAAATATTTTTGTTGCCTTATCGGGGTTTTTAGGAGTTATTTCAATATATTGATTTGCAAAGAAAAAAACAACGGTATATTTAACCGAAATACTCAATGCAATTTTATACGCATTCTTTTCATTTGCAAATGGCTTAGTCATTGATGGAATTCTATAATTCATTTATATAGCAATATTGATATCGATATTAATTAATAAAAAAATCAAGAAAAATTTCAAAATAAGTGAGCCAAGAAGTTCATTATATTCGTCACTATTATTTGCGTTATATTTTTTAATTTTCTTTGTAATATTTTACTTTTCAAACCCATTTACCAACAATATATTAGGAAAAATATTCAATATAAATTATTTAGAATTTGGTTCAAATTTTAAATATAAATTAGTGTCTGCTATACTGTTAGCAACATTCAATCCAATATCAGCAGTCGCTTCAACAATGATGGCGTTAGGTTTTAAAGATTCGTAAATTGTATGATGTTTAAAAAGCATAATATGCTTTGCGTTTTTCTCTGGTGTTGCCTTTCCAAATTTCGATGCTTTGATCATAAACATTATCCATTTTTCAATTTCATTATATCTATATTTTGCAACTTCAAGGAGAACAACATTAAGAATTACATTTTCAGGAATGGGAGCAAGCAAAAAATCTACTGTTATAAAAAATATTGCCCTTTTCTAAATGAGCACGGTATTAAAATTATTGACAAAAGACTGACTGATACAAGCATTTTTCTAAACTATATGAATGATTTGAAAAATAATGGGTATAAAACCAAAAAATATTTTTCAAGTATAGACTAAAACAAATTAAAAATATGCAACAATTTGACAAGTGTTTAATTGATAGACATATGATTGATGACTTTTTATTTCTAAGGTTTTGATCAATATGAATTTTTTTACAAAATCACAAAAAATTAAATGAAATTTATTTTATAAAACCAAATACAAATTCCTTTTATTAATACAACTAAAAATTGATATATGCTTTGCAATTCTAAGAGATTACGAATTCATACAGAATAATAGAAAAAACGCCAGCTTAAGTCGCAAAGTAGAGTTCGAAAGATGAAGAAGATCGGTCAAGCTAAAAAATGATTTATTTTTTAAAAATGTAAATAATATTTACAAGATAACGGAGTACTGGGAAAAATATTGGCTAAAAATCTTAATTACTTCTCTAAAAAACATTTTGTATTTATAAATACAGAATATCAAATTTTCAGCGAATACATCAATAAAATAATAGAAGAAAAAATGAATAAAATTTATATAGTTTAATGAGGTAAAAATATTCAGGGTCCGAATTTTTTTATGAAAGGATTTAAGTGAAAATAGTTTAATTCTATTTCGCACATAATAAAATCACCGATAACATTTTACTATATATAATAGATGGATCATTTTTGTTACAATTTAACATTTATATTCATTTTTTAAAAATACTACTCATATTAATTGAGTAGTATTAGAGACTTATATTATTCTACTTGGTATATTTTTAAAAAATTATTTTGTTCTAAAATCAATAACTGCTCTTCCGAGAAATTCGCCTTTTTCAAGTTTTTCAAAAATTTCTTCAACATCTTCAAGTTTAACAATTTTTGTAACTTCTGATTTTACCTTTCCCTCAGCTGCATATTCAATGGCTTCTTTAAGATCTTGTCTAGTTCCTACAATTGAACCAACCAATTCTTTTTCTAACAGAACAGTTCAAAAAATAGAAACATTAATATCAACCTTTCCCATAGCATCCTTGGCCGGCAATCCCACCAAAACTTGACGCCCACCACGCCGTAATATTGCCATTCCTTGTTCGGCTGCTGTCGGATGTACTGAAGTGTTGATAACAGCATGGACTCCACCGCTTGTTAACTGCATAATTTTGCTTATAAAATCAGGATCTTTTCGTGAATTAAAGGCAGCAACCGCCTTACTCTTCAATGCTAAGTCAACCTTATCATCGCTAATATCTATTCCAATAGCCTTATATCCCATCGCATTTGCATATTGAATCGCAAGTTGGCCTAATCCTCCAACACCAATAACCGCTACATAATTATTAGGTTTAATGTTAGTTCTCTTTAAAGCCTTATATGTTGTAACACCAGCACAAATAATTGGCGCGCCAGAAACAATATCAAATTTTTCAGGAATAATTGCTACATAATCCTCATGACCAATAGCATATTCAGCAAATGTGCCATCTTTTGTATAAGCAGTCATATTTTGGTTAGGACATAGAGTTTCTCTTCCAGTTAAACAAAACTCACAATGACCGCATGTGTCATGAAGTCAAGCCAAACCAACACGATCACCAACTTTAAGTCTTGTGCATCCTTCTCCAAGTTCACTAACAATTCCGATCCCTTCATGTCCAGGAATGAGTGGATATTTTGGATCTACTAATCAATCAGCATTAGCTGCATGCAAATCAGTATGGCATATTCCACTTGTTTCCATTTTTATTAATACTTCCTTATATTTGGGTTTAGGAATAGCCACTTCTGTTATCGATCAATCCTTTGGCCCCCTCACAACAAATGCTTTCATTTTTGTCATTCTAATATACCTCCAAAGTTATTTACATTTAACTTAAATTATATCAATAATATTCTAACTTATCATATTTTAAAAATGTCGGTTTGATATTGAGCTTGTTGTTAGTAACTATACTCATAGCATTCAAAAAAAATATTTAATAATAAATATCGATAATGCATATTAAACACAAAAATTTCATAACGCATGAATAAATAATAAAAATAGAATGTGCTCATTATTTGGCACACTCTATTTTGCTTGTTTCATCGAACGCATTACGCTTCTAATTTGCGCTTCAGAAGCCTTGCGACCCATTTGTTGAAACATAACTCTAATCATCTTTTCATTGATTGGTGGGTTTTCTTTTAATTGCTTTTCAAATTTTTTCTTTGTTATAAAAATAGCTAAAATAGCACCAGCAATTCCAAATATGATAGGTAAAATTACTAATAAAACGATTCCTCATACAGGCATAATATTTTATCTTCCTCTCTTCATAATTCTTTTAACAATTAATAAAATTATAATAGGTATAACTAAAAGCACTAACACACTTATAAAAAAAATTTTAGCTCAAAACTTATGTGCTTCTGCTCTTATTTTTGATAGTTCTGTATTGCTCATCACGTCACTACCAAAAAAAACTTGAATATCAACCATTCTTTTTTTTCTTTGGATTGTTCCAATAATAAATAAAAGTAAAACCCCAAGCATTATTCCACAAAGAATATAAATAACTAAATTTGGGTCAGAAAAAGCCTTGTGTATTCAATCTTTAAAGTTCAAAATTCATCACTGAGCATCCTTAAGGCCTCAAAAGGCAAGAGTAAATAAACCCACATAAAATAAAATCGCAACAACAAATCATGTAATTCTAACTTGTCTTCTCATAAGTTTTTCATACAATGAGGCAATAAAAGGTGGAGCAAAACTAATTCCTTGTTTTATTTTTTCACGATAATCATCGACAGACTTAGATAGTGCATTCAGGTCTATTACATCCAAAATAAGTAAGACTAACGATATTAATCCAAATAGGATTGGAGAAACATATCACCCTCATGGGACTAATTTAATATCTTGGCTTAGATAACTAGAAAATAATGAGGGCGCAAATGCAAATAATAAGCAAGATATTAATGCCAAAAAAAATACAAATAAATAAGCTGATATGCTAAACTTTTTTAATGATTTTTCAGCTCTGAAAACCTTATATATTCCATTTGGTATTAATCCTTCTGGGTCGAGAGTTTTTTTAATGTTAGAACTTAATGATTTTGTCTTGATTTCTGCACCTGACATATTATTAACAGTTAACATTTCAGAATATTTTGCAACTACATCGCTACTTTGAGAACTATTGGTTATAATTGGTTTTAATTCCATAAAGCGTAGTCCTTTCTCATGACCTATTTTTTATTGTTATCTGTTTTTAAGATTGCTAAAAAAGCTTCTTGTGGCACCTCAACACTACCAATCTGTTTCATTCTTTTTTTACCCTCTTTTTGCTTCTTTAGCAATTTTTGGCGTCTTGTAACATCTCCACCATAAAGTTTAGCAGTTACGTCCTTACGATAAGCCTTAATTGTTTCTCTTGCGATAATTTTACCACCAATCGCCGCCTGAATCGGAATTTCAAAATTTTTTCTTGGTACTACCTCCTTAAGTTTTTCGGCTAATTCACGACTTTTATTGTATGCGAAATCACGATGAGCAATTAGCGCTAAAGCGTCAATTTTTTCCCCATTCAACATTATATCTACCTTAACAAGATCACTTTCTCTTAAGCCAATATGTTCATAATCAAAAGAAGCATAACCTTTTGAGTAGCTTTTCATTAGATCAAAAAAATCGAATATAGTTTCATTTAGTGGAAGTTCATATATTAAACGTCTTCTTTTTTCATCTAAATACTCAATATTAATATACTTCCCTCTTTTTGATTGACAAAGTTCCATAATAGATCCAATATATTCCTCAGTTAACATAATTGATGCTCGGATATATGGTTCCTCAATAGTTTTAATATAACTACGATCAGGAAATAATGAAGGATTGGTAATATATTCAACCTCACCATTTGTTAGAGTAACAACAAATTCCACAGAAGGGGCAGTTGCTAATATATCAATATTAAATTCTCTTTCAAGTCTTTCTTGTAAAACGTCCATATGTAATAGACCAAGAAAACCAATTCTAAAGCCAAATCCAAGGGCCTTTGAGGTTTCGGGTTCTCATATTATTGAAGAATCAGAAAGACTAATTTTTTCTAAAGCGTCCTTTAAGGCGTTATAATCCCTGTTATCAACGGGAAAGAATCCAGTATAAACAACAGGCTTCATTTTTTTATATCCAGCAAGAGGATAATCGACAGGATTATCTAACAAAGTTATAGTGTCACCAACAGCGACATCCTTAACATCCCTAATTGATGCAGTGATCCAACCAACTTCACCGGCAGAAAGTTTATCTCTTTTTTCTTCATAAGGATTCTTAACACCTAATTCTGTAACCATATATGATTTTTTGGTTTGCATAAAGTAAATGGTATCACCCGGTTTTACTTCGCCATTAAAAATACGCGTATAGATAACAACCCCTCGATAATTATCAAAATAACTATCAAATATCAAACCTTTAAGAGGCTTGTTGGGATCAGCTTCTTTGGGGGCAGGTATTCTTTCAATAATTGCTTCAATAACATTATCGATATTCTTTCCTGTTTTAGCTGAAATTAAAATCGCATCACTTGCATCAATGCCAATTATACTTTCAATTTCTTTCTTAACTCTTTCTGGTTCTGAACTAATTAAGTCAATCTTGTTTATAACCGGTATTATCTCAAGATTATTTTCAATGGCTAAATAAACGTTAGCTAATGTTTGTGCTTGAATACCTTGTGTTGCATCAACCAATAAAATAGCCCCCTCACAGGCTGCTAGACTCCTACTTACTTCATAGGTAAAATCAACATGACCAGGTGTATCGATCAAATGAAAAATATAATCCTTATATTTAATCTGAACAGCATTTAATTTAATAGTAATCCCTCTTTCCTGCTCCAGATCCATCGAATCTAGAATTTGAGGTTTTGATTCACGCATTGTAATTGTATTAGTTTGTTCCAAAATACGATCTGCTAATGTACTTTTTCCATGGTCAATATGTGCAATTATTGCAAAGTTTCTAATTTTAGGATTCGTCATATTTTTATAATTATAAGTTTAAAATGGATTTTTAATACTTTTTTCTAATGATATTATTATATAATACTTCCATGCTATACGTTTTATATAACTCATTATCAAAAACAGGTAGAAATCAATCAAAAATATTCAATATTGTTTCCAAAATCGTCAAAATAATGAACGAGGATTCCTTAAAAATTATCAATGTAGCAAGTAGCAATAATAACAATTCCCTGCTAGATTGCCTTACTAACGAGGATAAAATTATAATCATTGGTGGTGATGGTACCCTAACACACATTATTAACACTTTAAAACAATCGTGCGCTAAACCAGAAATATATGCATATAAGGCGGGTACGGGAAATGATTTTGTGCGAAATGTTAAGATCCACCATAAACCAGAAAAAAAATCGCGACATCTTTACAAAATTAATGAGTTTATTGAAAAATTGCCAATAATTAAGTCAGGAAATACATATAGATATTTCTTGAATGGAACTGGTTTTGGAATTGATGCTCTAATTGCTAAAACTGTTAATGAAAAAAAGAAGTCAGGTGCAAGGGGTTCTTTTTTTCGAACAACAATTGAATGTTTAAAAAAATATAAGAGATTAAACAACATAAAGATTACTGTTGATAAAAAAGAGTATTTTTTTAATAACATAAATCTTGTTTCAGTAATGAATGGGCCTTATTATGGCGGAGGAATGAAAATTGCTCCAAATGCTGATATACTATCTGATAAATTATGTGTTATTGTCGTGCATGATTTAGCAATTACAAAACTTCTCGGTGCTTTTATGCTAGTCTACTCAGGAATGCATACTGCAATAAAAAACGTTGAGCAAATATTTGGCAATGAAATCAAAATCGAAAATATAACCAATGATTTTTCGCAAATTGATGGCGAAATATTTGAAACTGGATCTATTATAGAATTTAAAAAATAATTTTTTTTTTTTTTTTTGCTACAACTTAAGCTTTTAGAAGTTTTTATAACCAAAACAAGTTTAAACTACAAAACAATAATTAAAAATATTTGGACAAATATCCAAATATTTTAAAATTTTCATTAAATATTATAAAAAGGCAGAGTAGCAGCAGCAGCTGCGTGTGAGGCGAGACCAAAAATTAATGAAATAATTAAAATTGGTAATATTAATGAAACAACAATACCACCTATCGCCAATCCTTTACCAGATCCTCCAAGATTCTTAGATTGTACAAGACCAACAATACTAAAAGCCAAACCTAATAAAGGAATAAAAAACGCAAAAACCAATCCAAGAATCGCAAAAATATTGTTTTGTGTATTATTCTTTACTTGCTTATTAGAATTGTTAGAAAGATTTGCGCTGCAAATTGGACAAAACTTAACATATTCATCAAAATGCTTATTACATTTTCCACAGAATTTCATATTTTTAATATCCTTTCAATATATAAATAAATATAACATTATTAAATGTTCCATATAAATAATACTATATATATATATATATATGAACGAATATCGTCTAAAACAGGGCGCTTTTTAGCTTTTTCTAGTGATTTTACTATCAAGAAGGCAGTTGTTTATTGAAAGCATTCTATTGATTTATTTCCTATGTTTATCATAATTTTTTTATGTTTTAGAAAACAAAAAAAACATCTTGAAATATAACAAGATATTTTTTTGTTAAAACATTTTTTGTTTTCATTTTGATAAACTTCATTAATTATTATAGAGTTTTAAATAACTGATAGCTTATTTTTTATTTGTTCTAATTCCTTAATTTTATGCTCTAATATTTTTGCTTTTGATAATACATCCGTCGCCAAAAATGAAATTGCCTTATCCGTATTTTCAACACTTGCTTGAATATCTATAATTTGCTGTTTAAACGACTCTTTTTGCTTAAACAACGAAGCTAATTCATTTTTAGCATTTTGATATTTTTGTATTAACATTTCTTTTTGTTTATTTAAATCTTTATATTCACTGTCAATCTTATTAAGATTTTCTGAGTTCATAATTTGTTCTTTTTTATTTGTAATTTCTAGAACTTCTTCAAGTTTCGCTTTGTTAGATTCTAATGTTTCTTTTTCTTTAAATAGGTCTATATATTCTTGTTTTACTTGATTAAATTTTTGGGTTCTGCTCTCTACTAAAATGTTTGCGGCTTGAAAGTTATTTAAGGCATAATTGTAATTTTCTCTAGCCTTTGTTAGCTCTTTATAAGTTTCACTAACCTTTTTTTGATTATTTATGTTTTTAGTACCAATCTTATTATTATATTCATCAAACGAAGCTCGA
>NZ_JBSQAW010000006.1:0-47092 GCF_053851555.1 Mycoplasma sp. 3398
TCTATATCAAAAATACGACCCCTCAAAAGAGGAAGAAGGAATTAGATTTTCTTTTTCATTAGAAGAAGAAAATAAAAATCCATTAAATACTGATAAGATTATTTTTAATAAAGACATCATTATCGATGGTAAAAAACAAAAGCAAAAACAACAAGAATATTTAAAACAATTATCCAAAATCATTGTTTCTGATTTAAAAAATAACACACAAGCCTCTTTAAATGGTAGTAATAACAGTATAACATTATCTTTATTTGAAAAAGAACAACAAAAAGAAATTTTAAATACCTTTGAAGAACATATTAAAAATAAATGAAATGATATAACAAAATCTTTTGTTTATGATGAAACATTATTTACTTCTAACGATCTTAGTGTTGAAAGTTTTAAAAACAGCATAAGTGAATATTACAAAGCAGCTGATCCTGCAAAGAGAACTATTAAACAACTATTGCAAGACAAAGCAGATGTTGATAGATATTTCAATATGCTAAAACCTTTGTTGGGCGGGTATGTAGATTTAAAAGAATTTGGAGATAAATTTGTATTATTCGGTTCAAATTCAAGAATTATTACTAAGGAAGATATTAAAAAGAAAAATAACGCTATCAAAACTGGAGATTTTGAAAAATTAAAAACATATCGTAAAGAATCAATTAAAAAATTAGAAGAAAAAATCATATATAAAAATTGATTAGAAAATTTAAATGATAGTTTCTATGTCCTTCAAACAAATAAGGATATTCATCGTATGCAAAATTACAATATCGCTTTAACTCAATTGTTTTATGCACTTGATGAATTAAAAATAGGACAAGCACAAAACCTTTTGATGCATAATACTTCAAAACTTGATTCTTCTAAATATACAAAATCGCAAGTTATAGACGCAATAAATTCTCAAGGTAGAAAAAATAAGGAATTATTTGAAAAACTTAATGAGGCATTTTATGCTACATATAAAACTGATAAAGTAAATGTACTAACTCGATTATTTGAAAGAAATAATAAAAAAGAAAGATTTTACAAAACAGAACTATATTTTGTTGAATATTTAGTCGTTGTAGAAAGTGGAAATATTAAGACATTAAGAAGATTTTATTTTGATAATAAAGAAAAAGACGGGTTTGAAATAACAATTGACAATAGGGCTGGACAAACTCTTTACCTTGGTTGAAAAAACTAAAGAAAAAAAATTGATTCTTTTTTGGCGGTTTTTATTCCTTTGTTGCAAATATAGAGCAATAGCTAAAAATATTCAAAGAATATAAAAACCCTAAATTAAAAATTAGGTACCATAGATAATTTTGTTTAAAAATCTCCCAATGGCAAATATTTAAATTTAAAATATTTACACAGGAGATTTTTTAATATGCCAAAAAAGATATTAAAATGCTAAGCTCAAGAGAATTACATGATTAAATATAAACCAACAACCAAAGAAGATGTTTATGAAATTATTAAGAAAAATATAAAAGATCTTATAGAAATTATGATGCAAGAAAAAAATAAAAAACTTTCTTGCATGAGATAAATATGAACACGAAAGAGCTATAAAAGACAACTATTGAAATGGTAGTTATTCCAAAATGTAAGATCTAATTTCGGAGAAATTGAACTAAATTCCAAGAGATAGAAATTCAAGATTTGTATCGAAAGTAGTTTCTAAATTTCAATACGATATTTCCAAAATTGAAAGCCAAATTATTAGCTTATATTCAAGAGGTGTATTAACTAGGGACATATCAGATACATTAAAAGATATGTATGCTATAGATGTTGATCCAAGTTTTGTAAGTAGAGTAACTAATAAGATAATTCCACACATAACAGAGTGAAGAAATAGACCTTTAGAAAAAAACTTATGCCATAGTTTTTATTGATGAAATAAGATTTAAAGTTAAAGAAGAAAATAAACTTGTTGAAAAGTCAGTTTACATATTAATAAAAATAGTTTATTTTGCAATTCAAAATCAGTTGGAAAAATGAAATAAAGTTGTTCCTAATTGTGGGCTTGTTTTGTATAATAAATTTTGATTTGTGTAATTGCTATTCTCAAATTACTTATAAAAAAATAAGCCAGAAATTAATTTACACAAAATTTTCTACAGTTCCGATTTTAGAGTCATCTTATTTTTTATATTGATGGCTTAAACCAGCAGACTCAATTGATAAAGCAAAGAATAACTTTTATTTATAAAAACAGAGGTTTTTGATATTTTGTTGATAAATTTCACAAAAAAAAAAAAAAAAACTATGGTGTAATTTAGTAAATTGATAAACATTTTAAGGGGAAATTTATGAAAAAATCTAACAAAATTTTATTAACATTAGCAAGTATATCAATACCTTTTGTAACGGCTGCAGCTGTTATTTCATGCAGTTCAAATAATGATAATAAACCTAGTAATCCTAAAATAGATGATCAAAAGAAACCAGAAGATCCTAAAAAGAAAGAAGAACAAGAAAAGAAACCAGAAGATCCTAAGAAGAAAGAAGAAGGCAAAGAACAAGAAAAGAAACCAGAAATTGATGGTAAAAATAAACCTGGCGATGACAATAAAAAAGATGATCAAAATAAGGAAAATGGCTCAGATGAAAAAGATGATATAACACCAAAAATTAGTCCAGAAGCACAAAAAATACAAAATGAAATTAAGGTTAAAGAAGATGAAATCGATAAAAAAATCGTTGAACTTAAAGCCATTTCCAAATCAGAACTGAATGATTTAGAAGCAACTATTGAAGATGCAGAAGAACAAATTAAGTATTTAAATGAAGAGAAAACCTCTGATATGAGCAATGTAGAAACTTATGATAAACTTATAAAAGATTTTATGGATATAAAATCAGAGGCTAAGAAAAGACAAGAAGAAGTTAAAAAACTACTAGTTTATAATTCTAATGATCAAGAATTCTCTAACTTGATAAAAGATTTGGAACAAGAAAAAGTAGATGCTGATTTAGAAATTAATGATCTAAAAGAGCTTTTAAAAGATGATAGTGTGGACAAGAAAAGCGTTAATGATTTAGTCAAAATCTTTGAAGATAATAAAAAAGAAATTGATAAAAAAATTGATTTGTATAAAAATCTATCAATTGCCAATTCAATTATAGTAGATATAGACAATCAAATAGAACAACTAATGAAAAAAATGGATGACATGCCTGATAAAGAAGAATTAAAAAATGAATTAACAAAGAAGAGAAATTTGCTATTTGAATTAAGAAAGGAAATTAAAGAATTAATTGATAAAATTTCTCAAGAACAATTACAACTTGAAAAATACTTATAATGATTAGTAAAATTAATAAGATGATTTAATAATCATCTTATTTTATTATTTATATTTTTTTAATATTACTAAGATCTAATAAAAATAGAGTTTTACATTTTAGAAATAAATGAATAGAAAATTAAATTTTAATATTTTTAAATAAATAATAATTTTAATAAAGTAGATACACTTTGCAAAAAAAAAAAAAAAACTATGGTATATATTATATTGAAAAGCACATTAATTAAGAAGGGGAAAATATGAAAAGATCTAGTAGAATTTTGTTGTCACTAGCTAGTTTGTCTGTTCCATTTTTCACAACAATAGTTGTAATGTCGTGCAGTAAAGGCATGACTAATAAGCTAGAAAAAATGACTGATAAAAAAGACAAGCAAATTAGCGATGCGAAAGGTTTAGAAAAAAATACCGATAGCCCAAAACCCGAAACTCCTGAGGGAACAATGCCAAATATCGAGGGTAATAATTCAAGTGAAAATAGTCCCGAAACAAGCCCTGAAATAAAAAAACCAGATATACATGAAGATGAATCTAAAACGGATGAAAATGATGGTGATGATCCTAGTGATAAGGATTTTGATCCTAATAATCCCGATGCCAGCGATAGCGAAGAATCAGATGATTCTGGATCTAATCAAGATAATTCACAAGGCAATGATAATGAAGGCAATAATGAATCCAATAATGCAAATAAGGATGATGCAAAAGACATGATTAAGCCTAATCCTGAAGTAGAAAAATTAGAAAAGGAAATTAATGAAAATGAAAAAATAATTGATCAAAAGAGCCAAGAACTAAAAAATGTTATTAATCAGGAATTAGATGAATTAAATAACGAAATTAGTGAAGCGAATGAACAAATTAAAAATCTTAATGAAGAAAAAGAATTCGATAAGGAAAATGAATCTGTTTTTCAAGAGTTGATAAAAGAATTTGAGGAAATAAAAAAGAATGATGAACAAAGAAAATCAGAAGTTATTAAACTTTTAACTTATAATCCAAATTATTCTGAATCTAGTCAGGAAATAATGGAACTTGAAGATGAAAAAGAAAATATAGATACACAAATCATGCAACTTATGGAATTAAAGAAAGAGGAGCAAAATAATTCCTTTGATATTGATAATTTAATTAAGACATTTGAAGAATATAAGAAACAAATAGATAAAAGAATAGCGCTTTTTAAGGATTTATCGCTTGCTATTTCTGTTATAATGAATATTGATGACCAATTAGAACAAATAATGAAAAAAAACAGTCAAAATAGCGAAGATATGGAGCTAAGTTTAGAATTAAATAATAGAAAAACTAAACTTACTACTTTAAGAGAACAAATAAAAGATTTACTTGCCAATATTTTTCAACAAGAAGAACAATTATCTTTAATTCAGTAAATAGCACTAATGGTAAAAATATAGTTCATAAGAAAATCATCATTTTCAAGGAGGTTTTTCCAAATTGAAGCATAAAAAATCAACATTATTTACTTTTGAGATTATATCAGTAATTTCTATACCAGCAATTGTTTTGTCATGTCAAAAAATAGATGACATAAAACCAAAACCTCAACCTGAACCAGAACCAGTACCAAAACCTACTCCTGTCCCACCTGATCTAAAGCCAGCTCCGCCTCATAAACCACGAAAAACATTGGGTAATGATAGGACACAGCAAATCAAAGGAACAGAACTGGGCAAATTTTTACACAACGAGGGGGTTGTGGAATCTCTGTTTTTAAAGGATGTAAGTCCTAACTTTGCAAGATTTATTCACTATGTTAATCAAAAAGATGGTGTTGATAGCTGATGGTATGCTCATAATGATAATGAAGAAGGATGATTTGATATCAATAAGGAATTTACACGTGGCGATAACTTTTTATGTGGTGCTATTGTAGTGGTTAATGCTTTACATTATTGAATTAAACAAAATAGGCAATATTTAGATAAATATTTACTAGATCCTAGAAAGGGAGTAATTTCATTTAAAAACTCATTGCAGGATATTACAATTGATTTTCGCAACTTGAATACCTTTGTTAATCATATGGGAAATGATGGAATTCGAACTACAAGAGAAAATAGCGTACTTTTTGAATGGATTAAAAAAGATTATGGTGGTAATGTTGATAAAAGAACTGGGAAGGGCTTTGTTACACCATTTAAATTATTTGATGAATTAATAAATGGTTATCCGTACTTTCGCATTGGACCGAAATCGCAACAGTTAAATAATCCAAATAACTGGAGTCTTAAAGCTAACTGAAAAGGATTTTTTAAAGATGTGTTTGAAAGTAATATTTTATCAAATAGATGGTCATTTAGAAATGCACATAGTGCAAAGAATCTAAGCAAAAGATTAAGAAATGAAATAATATCAAATAAGGCACTTGCTATCTCTCATACCTATGGTTCAGTTGTTGTTAATCATATTGTTAATGTTTGGGGAGCTGATTTTGATAAAGACGGGATAGTTAAGGCCCTTTATGTAACTGACTCAGATGATCAGGAAGCCTTCTTTGAACAAGACGGAATTAAAAAACGTCTTGGTATTAAGAGATACAAGGTGAATTTTGATACTCAAAAAGGGAAAGTTTTTATCGGTGCTAAAAAAGAAAATATAGCTGAGGCATTAGATATTTACACTTTTAGTTTAGGAACCACATATTGAGAGCAATACTTTAAGAATTTATCTAAAAATAAGCAATAAAAATTTGGGTTATTAATAAAAACCCGAATTTTTTTCTATGCTTCAAAATGCTTTTTGAGTAAATTTTTTTCAAAAGATGCAAAAAAAAAAAAAAACTATGGTATAAATTATATTGAATAGGGCAACAAACATCAGCTAGTTTATTATGTTTTTTGCTTTGTTAAACTAATTTTAAATGAGGTATTCAATATTGAGCAAAAGGAAGTTATTTTTATTAACTTTAGGCATTATTCCGACTTTATCTATGTCGTCTTTTGTTTTATCATGTCAAAATAGAAATGTTATGGAGCCATCCCCTAAACCAGATTCTGAACAACCACATAATAATACACATATGCATAATCCTAATGAAAATAATGTTGAGGAAAGAATCAATGATTCAAAACCTTTAACTCCTCCGCATAAAAAGAAAAAAGAAGAAAAAAATCCGCAAATTATCCCGGATCCAACTATTAAAAATAAAGGCAACAATACTAATGTTATTCCGCAAATTAAATTAGGTCCCTCTATAAAAAAGAATAAAGAAAATAATATAATTCCACAAATACCGCTCGGACCATCAATTGATAATAAAGCAGATGAGCCAAAGAAAATTCCGCAGTTAGAATTAATTCCTGCCCCAAAGTCAGAAGTCCCAAATTTACCAAAAATTCCTTCACCAAACGATAAAACACAACAACTATTGAATACTCCGTTAGGTGATTTTCTAAAAAGTGAAGGTGTAGTTGAAACTTTATTTTTAAATGGTGTAAATCCTAATTTTAGTAAATTTTTCCATCATATTAACGCAAGCGACGATATCGATAGCTGATGATATGCTCATAATGATAATGAAGAAGGATGATTTGATATCAATAAAGATTTTGACCGTGGTGATAATTTACTTTGTGCTGCAGTAGTTGCAGCAAATGCTATTCACTATTGAAGCACACAAAACAAGGACTATATTAATAAGTATTTAAATGATCCACAAAAAGGAATAATAGGAAAAAATAATGAAATAGATTTTCGCGAAATTAATAAGTTTCTTGAGGCTAATAATGATAATATAAAAACAAAAACAGAACATAGTCAATTATTTGAAATTTTTAAGAAACTTTATGTCGGGCGCACTGTTTGGCCAGATAAAATTTTTGATACTTATATAAATGGTTATGGTTATTCTAATAGGCAACAACGCAACCAAGAAATTAATTATGAAAAAGGTAAATCTGGATTTCTCGGGTTCTTTAAGGACGTTTTTGGTAAACACTTATTAACGGACCGTTGACATTTTGGTTATGGTGCCTACGCAAAACCACTCTCAGATAGACTTAGACGAGAAATTGAAGCTAATAAGGCTATTGGTATATCTCATACATATGGTAGCGTTTCAATTAATCACATTATAAATGTTTGAGGAGCTGATTTTGATAAAGATGGGATAATAAAGGCTCTTTATGTAACTGATTCAGACGATCCGAGATTTGCATTTGAACAGGAAGGTGTTAGAAAACGTCTTGGTATTAAAAGATATAGAGTTGATTTTAGCGCTGCCGATGGAAAGGTATATATTGGAGCAAGAAAAGAAAATATAACGCAAGCACTAGATATATATAGTTTTGGGTTAGGCGTTAACTATTGGGAAGATTATTTTAATAATCAATCTAAAAATAAGTCATAAAAAATTCAGATTAAAAGATCTGAATTTTTTTATTATTTTGGTATCGTAGATAATTTTGTGTAATTACTATTCTCAAATCACTTACTAAAAAGTAAGCCAGAGATTAATTTACACAAAATTTTTTTTATAATACCCTTATTTATGTTATTTTGATACTAGTTCCGATATTGTTTTAACCATTGCAAACATTGGTTTTTCATTAATATCACATGTCCCGGCTATATCAAAGTGTATATATTCTATATCGTTGGTAAATTCTTTTAAAAACATCGCAGCTGAAGAAGAACCAGCATTTCCGGTAAAATCTGTATTTTTTAGATCCGCAACAATTGAACCTTTAATATATTCAGCATATTCATCATCAAGTGGCATTCTTCACACTAATTCATGTTGAATTTTTGCGGCATTTTTTGTATCTTCTCAACCCTTTTTAGTTGTTGATCATACCCCGGTGTATGTGTCACCTAAAGCCATAATCATTGCTCCAGTTAAGGTCGCAACATCAATTAATCTTGTAGCTTTTAGTTTTGTTGCACCATAGTATAAACCATCAGCCATAACTAAACGACCTTCGGCATCAGTATTATTTACCTCAACAGTCTTTCCACTCATTGAAGTTCAAACTGAATCAGGAAGTGAGGCGTCACCATTAACTCTATTATCGGTAATGCACATGATAGCTGCTACATTAGTTTTTGGTTTAGTTTGAGCAATTATTTTCATAACGGCAGCTACAGCAGCAGATCCACCCATATCATATTTCATTCCATTCATATGGCGACCGGTTTTAATATTGTAACCACCCGAGTCGAATGTAATACCTTTACCAACCAAAACGGTTTTTTCTTTTGATAATTCGTTACCATTATATTCTATAATAACAACACGTGGCTCGTAAATTGAACCTCTATTAACTGATAGTAGCAGACCCATATTTAGATTTTCAATTTGTTTTTTGTTTAAAACTGTTATCTTTAGATTTTGATATTGGCTTAGTTCCTCTTGTGCAATTATTGCTAGTTGTTCAGAGTTTAGCTCATTAGGAGGCGTAACGCCTAAATTTCTTGCTCAATTTAGTGCTTCAGATAGAATCACCGCCTTGTTAAAGTGGGCTATTAAATCGCTTGTAGGATTTTGTAAATATAGTGAAAGATTGTTATGATTTTCTTTTTTATAGATGGTTTTTTTATTATAAAGTTTGGCTGCTGAAAAATTTATTCCTTTTGTAAATGCATCAACAGTGTCATAGATACATATTTTGTTATCAACAGGAAATGTAGCGACATCGATTTGATAATTTCTTGCAGCATTTGTAGCTAATGATTTAGCAAAATCAAAAATATTATTATAATTAATTTTTTCTCTTTCTCCCATGTAAACATAAGCAACATTTTCGCTAAGAAATTCTGTAATTGTAAAATCCTTTTCGACAAGATTTTTTGGTAATTTATCACCCTTAAAGACTGCTTTTAACAATAGAAAATCATTACGTTTTTCATCAATTTTTTTAATTAGTTCCATAGTTTTAAATTACCTTTCTATTTTTGCTTTTCAGCTAGTTCAACTAATGTTGAAACTAGGATCCCCAAGCCCATATTTTTTGCATCAGCAGTTCCGGCAACATCACAGTGAATAAAATCAACTTTGTTTGCAAATTCATTCAAAAACATCGCAGCAGAATTGGAATCAGCCTTTGATGAATTATTGTAATTATTTAAATCAGCAATTAGTGATGACTTATTGGTTTTATGAAATTCTTCATGCATTGGAAGCCTTCAAACTTTTTCATGAGCTATCTCTGCTGCTTCCTCAAATTCTTCTCATCTTTTGTCACATGAAGAATAAATACCTGAGTATGTTTTTCCTAGTGCCCTTAACATTGCACCAGTTAGAGTTGCTACATCAACAATCAAAGAAGCATTTAGCTTTGTGGCACCATAGTAAATTCCGTCAGCTAAAACTAAGCGTCCTTCAGCATCTGTATCAGTAATTTCGACAGTCTTTCCACTCATTGATTTAATAACAGATTCAGGTAGAGTTCCATGGGTATCGATAGCATTATCTGTTAGCATCATGATTGCAGCTACATTTGCTTTTATTTTTAGCTGTGCAATTGATTTTAGTGCGTAGGCTACGATGGCAGAACCTGACATATCAAATTTCATCCCATCCATATGGTAACCCTTGGTGTTATATCCACCTGTATCAAAAGTTATACCTTTACCAACATAGACAAATTTTTCTTTGCTATTTGGATTTCCGTTGTATTCGGCAATAACAACTCTTGGCTCATATGAAGAACCAGCATTAACAGCTAACATTAGACCCATTCCTAGTTCTTCAATTTCAGCCTTATTTAATACTTTAATCGATAATCCTTCAACTCCATCAAAATCCTTTTTAACTTCATCGGCGATTCACTCACTTGTCGCTATGTTAGGTGGTGTGATTTGCAGATTACGTGTTTTTGAAACATTTTTGGAAATTATCGTTAATTTTTCAATATATTCAGCATAACTATTTTCTTCAAGAAAAAGTGTTAGTTTAATTTCGTTTTTTTCTTCTTCATTCTTATTTTCACATTTTTGTTTAGCAGAATATAATTTTGCTCCGTGAAATTCCATTCTTGTTATAAACGCTCTTAAAACTTCCTTAACAGTCAAAAAAGGAAGATTTGCAAATGATAAAACATCAATCTGATAACTTCTACGTTTTACATTGATAATATGATCAACCACTTTTATAAAACCGTAGTAATCCTTAATGTCTTTTGAAACATAAATATAAGCAATATTTTTATCAAAGTTTTCGCTAATAAACAAATGAGTTTTTGCTACGCAAGAACAAAATTCTTGTCCCTCATAAGCAACTTTTAATAACATATTTTCATTACGTTTTGTTTCGCAATTCGATATCATAAAGTCTCCTTATTAATAAAAAAATACTATTTACATAATAGTATTCTTAAATTATAATCATTTTTAGTTTAAATATATTATTTTGTACTTCAATCAATTTCATTCTTTCCTAGCGATATAAGTTTTTCATTTATTCTTTTAAATATATTACTATTAAAGAAACCCCGCCAACAAGATAGGGGCGAAGGATGTGCCGTTTTAAATATATATTCTTCCTTAATATTTAGAGTTTTAATAAAGTTTTGAGCATCGATTCCCATGGCTAGAAATAAAATCCCATCATAATATGAAAGAATTTCTCTTATAAGATTTAAGTTAAATATTTCTCAACCTTGATTTTTGTGAGCTTGTGTTTTGTTTTTGAGTGTTGTTAATATTGTATTTAATAATAAGACGCCTTGATTTTTTCAATTTGTAAGATCATTGCTATTAAACTTAATTTGAGGATAGGAATTTTTGATTTCTTTAAAAATATTTTTCAAGGACGCAGGCGTTATTTTATTTTTTGAAGAAAAACAAAGCCCGTCGGCATTATCATTTGTAGGATAAGGGTCCTGTCCTAAAATAATGAGTTTTATATTACTAAAATCAAAATTTGTAAAAGCGTTAAAAACATTATTTTTTGATGGTACTAGATCTTCATTTTTTAATATAATTTCAATCTTTTTTCAATATTCTTGTTCTTTTTGCTTAGCAAGAAAATTTTCAAAATTAAAATTCATGTTTAACTTTTTTCTTGCCTTCATATTGGTATTCAATTAGATATAAATAACCATCTGAAAACTTTATTTTTATTGGTGTTTGGATTTTGTTTTTTGTCGCGCGATAAATTTTTAACCTTTTATTATTAATAATTATGAAAGCGCCTGGCTGATCATTGAATGCCCTTATTTTATTTAGTGCTTCTTGGCAGGTTAATGTTTCAAAAATTTCAGCTTCCTCATTTTGAATTTTAGGAGCAAATGTTACTAGATTTTCATCTTGAATTTTTCTTGTGAAATCATTATTGTAAATTTGTTGCAACCAATTGCCAATTATTTTTGAAGTTTCTAAGCCTAATCTATCAAATAGTTCAATAGCGCTGTCTTGTTCTGATATTTCAATTTCTAATGTTTTTAAGATATCACCCGCATCCATTTTATCAATCATTTCAATCAAAGAGATTCCGGCCTTATTATCATTGTTTAAAAGTGTATATTGTATCGGCGAAGCTCCACGGTATTTCTCCAATAAACTGCCATGAACATTTAAGGGCAGTTTATTTGGTAATTTTAAAATGCTGTTTGGAATAAATTGCCCGAATGATGCTGTGATAAAAAAGTCAAAGTCAATTGCTTTTAGTTCTTCATAGATATCTTTGATTTTTTCTGGTTGGTAGAGTTTAATATTGAATTCATTAGCAAGTTGCGCAATTGGGGTTTGTAACACATTTTTGTTTCTATCGAATTTTTTGTTTGGTTGGCTAATTAGACAAGAGACTTCAAAACGTTCATCTTTTATTAATGACTTAAATATTGTTTTTGAAAATTCGGCGGTTCCAGCTAAAACTAATCTAATTTTTTTCATAAAAAAAATTATACTTGATATCCTAAATAAAAATAAAAGCTAACAAAAGTTAGCTTAATAGTTTTTAATTGTATAGTAATATTTTTTTGTTTCATTGTTTTGGTTGATGCTAAAAAGTTCATATTGTAAATTGTTTATAAAATTTGATCTGTTATTTCGATATGTTGTGGTGCGGCGCTTGTTATTTTTAAATCTAGCATAGAATTTTTTGCCGCTATTATTTCATACATTATCATTTAATAATGAAATAATTTCCTTATTATCCTTTTTATTCAGGTCATATGTGCCGTTGTTATCAAGGTCAACTCATAATTTAACATCAAACTTCTTATTTTTAAATTTCTTATTAAGAATATTCCTATCTATATTTTTAGCAAAATATGAAACATATTGATATTTGTCTTTAAATAACTTTGGATATACTCATGATTCATCATAGTAATCTTTTTGTTTGTTATCTTTGATATCAAAATAGTATATAGAATTTCAGACCTTTTTCGTTGTAAGATTATAATTTTGCAATTTATAATCAATTTCCAGAGTATTATTGTTATCATTTAGGTCTACAAAAATTAGTTTAGATTTGATACGATTATTTTTCTTTTGTTCAATAATTTTTTGTGGTAATTCAAAATACCCACCTAGATTAATATTCTTTGAATCGTTATTTTGAATATTATAATTTGCAAAACTTATAAGTTCTCCTCAGCCCATTAGGTCAACATAAGCTTTGAACAAACCTTTATGGTGCGAGTTACCAACATTTGCAAATGGACGCTCATATTCATTTGTTCTAATATTATAAATACTTGAACGGAAGTTTTCTAGTTGGTCTTTAAAAACTCAATTGGATGCAAATGTAGCTAATTCATTTGAATTTGAAAAATTGCCTTTTCTCAAGATAGCGATATTTTTTAGGATATCATCACCAGCAGCATTAAAAATTAATTCACCAGTTCGATTGTTTTTTCGAAAATAAAAATAGTTTTCAAATTGGCTTCGATTAGAGTTATAAAACCAAGCATTTGGCCCTAGCGAAAGCTTAATTATTTCTCTTGGTACAAGCTCAGTAAATGAGAAAAGATATCTTATTGATTGCAAATTAGTTGGTTCAATAAAAGAAACATTTTGATATTTATTATTATTGAAATAAAACCTTCTAGAATCAAGAGGTTCATATTTTTTAGCCTCAAGAGGTGTTATTTTAACGTTTGCTATCCTAAAAAGTTCATTGGCACTATAAAACTTGTAAACTGGTAATTGGTCTTGGTCATGCAGAAAATCTTGACTATTTCTTAACAAAAGTTTATTATCTCTTGTGTTATCATAGTTTAAATTTTTACGAAATTCATTCAAAAATTTAGCATTATTTGTTTCTATATGATAATAGTTGTGATCACCCTCATATTCAATAAGATCACTATTTGCAAGTTCATCACCCCTTTTTATTGATTTATTATACATATTATCAATATGATGAGTGTATTCATGCATTAGAGTACCAAAAATAATTTCAATTCTTTTTTCTACTGGTTGATTCAAAAGTTTTAGATTGTTTTCAACTATTTTATTTACAAAGATGTACATTTCGCGATTTGCAGGAAAATAAGCCCCGTTAGTTCGATCTTCTTGCAATTCATCATTTGGCACATTTATATTGATTCTTTTAATTGCGTTTATTTCTGGACCATAAAGTGCTCTTTGTTTAAACATTTTATTTAGTAAAAGCATTCCTTCTTTTCCTAGATAATAGACAGGTTCTCCGTTTGGTGTTCTAGCAATTGGTTTTTCGACAAAACTTAAATTTCCCACTTTAAAATTTGGATTAAGTTCTCTTGATGAATTACTTGTTTTTCTATTAAAAATAAGGGCATCATCGCTTGTTCTTATTTCAAAAGGAATATTATCTTCGTTTAATGATGTTTTGCTTAAATCATTTTCTGAATTTCGCAACGGAACAATCCCCTCATCAATAGCGCCACCATCTAATTTCTCAAAAACTGCTTTATAACCAAAATAACCAGCCGTGGCAATAAAACCTGCTGATATAGCAAAAATTGATAAACCTAGTAGAAATTTTTTTCCACTAGGTTTTTTCTTTTTTTCTTCTAACATAAGCCTCCAGTTTTTGAATATTATATTTTTTTAAGGCATTTAATAAATCAATATTAAATATTTTACTCTTATTTTAAAGTTATTATAATTATTAGTATGTTAAGAATTATAGCCGGAAAATACCGTTCAAGATTATTAAAACAACCTTCTTCTAAAACAACAAGGCCAACAACCGATAGAGCAAAAGAGGGCATTTTTTCTTCAATTCAATTTAATATTGAAGGTCGAGAGTTTCTAGATTTGTTTTCTGGATCTGGTTCATTTTGTCTTGAAGCCTTATCTCGTGGAGCAAAAAATGCCACATGTGTTGAAAAAGACTACGAAGCATATAAAATAATTATTGAGAATAAAAATAGTCTTAAAGAAAGCAATTTGTTAATTATTAATACTGATGCATTATCTTTTTTGTCCAAAAATAAGGATAAAAAATATGACTTTGTTTATTTAGACCCACCCTTTAGGGAAAAAGAATTGCTTGTTAAATGCATTGATATATTAACTTTAAATAATATGATAAATTCTAATGGAAAGATTATTATTGAAACTGATTGGAATAATTTCACATATAAAAATAATCATTATGAGGTAGTAAAACAAAAGAAGTATGGAAAAATTTTTATTTACTTTATTGAAAACATAAAGTAAATATTTTTTATATAATTAATTATTAATATAATTAATATTCTAATAGTACTTTAAATATTCTAAAATAAAAAAAGATGAAGGAGAAAGCATGGAGAAAAAATTAATTATTTTTACCGGACCTTCTGGTGTTGGGAAGGGCACAATTGAAAAATATTTGTTTGATAATAAGGACTTAAAATTAAAATTATCGGTTTCAATTACTACCCGTGAGCCAAGAGAAGGCGAAGTTGATGGTATTCATTATTATTTTGTTCCAATTGATACATTTGAAACATTTATTAAGGAAGATAAGGTTTTAGAATATTCAAAGCATTTTGATAATTATTATGGAACACTAAATTCAGAAGTGGCAAATATTTGTGCCTCAGGAAAAATCCCATTTTTAGAAATCGAAACTAATGGTGCCTTGCAAATTATTAACAAGTATCGTAAAGAAGGTAGAGAAGGTGAAATATGTTCAATATTCTTAATGCCTCCATCATTAACAGAATTGGAAAGAAGAATTGAAAATAGAAATACTGAAACATATGACCTTATTTTAAAAAGATTAGATAAAGCAAGAGAAGAAATAATTCTTTCTTCGATTTTTCAACATGTTGTTATTAATAATTCAATTGAAGAAACCGCTAATAAAGTTAAGGAAATTATCAAGCAAAATTTTTCTCATATTATTGATGTAAAACAAAAAGCAGAACCTGGTAGAAAGGCTTAAAAAAAGTAGAAAAATGAAATATGTTATTAAAACTGATAAAGGAAAATATCGTAACGAGAACCAGGATTGTGCATCAATCAGTTTTTTAAATAATTGAACATTAGCTATATTATGCGATGGGATGGGGGGTCATTTTGGTGGTGCCTTGTGCTCACAAAAAACAGTGGAATTACTAGTTAGCTATTTTCAAGAAAGTTTTAACGATAATATTCAATTTAATGATAGAAAAAATATAAATAAATGATTTAATACCACACTAAGCTATATTAAAAAATCACTTAAAGATATAGTTAATAGTAAAAATATTGTAAATTATCAAGATATGGGTACAACTTTAACGGCTGCCCTAGTTTTTAATTTAAACAAACAAACTTATGTATTTAATATTGGCGATTCTCGTACATATGCATATAATGGCTTATTACATCAAATAACTATTGATCAAAACGTTTTACATGAACTTGCAGAAATCAAAAAAATAGATATGGATATTGTTAAATTATTACCTGATGCCAATAAGTTAGTTAGTTGTTTGGGACCTAATAAGAATATGAAATGTGATAGTTTTTTATTGAAGAGCAGTGAAGAAATTAAATATATTTTATTAACATCGGACGGAATACATGATTTTGTTGATAAACCAACAATTGAGCAAATCCTTTTAGATAAAAAACTTAACCTTGATAAAAAAGCTCAAAAATTAATTGATATTGCGAAGAAAAATCAATCAAGAGATAATTTAACAGCATTGATATTGGAGCTTTAATTATGTTGAAGAGATTGGATAGATACGAAAATGTAAATAAACACTTTGAGGACTTTGTCTTAATAGGAAAAGGGGGGTATGGTGAGGTTTATTCTGCTTGTTATAAGAAGACACAAAAGAGAATGGCAGTTAAAATACTCACTGTTCCAGATATAACAAAAAAACAAGTTAATCAAATCCGCTTTCAGAACGAGTGCAACGTTTTGAAAACAATTAAATCGCCGAATGTAATCAAAATGATTGGCTACTATGTAAGCGCAGACGAATCTTATTATGCAATGGAATTAATCAAAGGAACCAATCTCAAGGCATTAATTGCAAAACACAAAAAAATACCTGTTGATGAAGCAATAAGAATTGCGAGAGAGATATGCAGGGGATTGTATGATATCCATTCATCCAATGTTATCCACCGAGACTTAAAACCAAGCAATATAATTATTGAAAATGATACCAATAGAGTTAAATTAATTGATTTTGGGATATCAATTAACGAGGATAGTTTGCGAGTTACAGCTGATAATAAAACAGTTGGCTCAGTTCAATATTTAGCTCCTGAGATTCCCTTGAAAAGTCAACCGGCCTCAATTCAAAGTGATATCTATGCTTTTGGTATGATTTTGTATGAAATGCTTTCAGGACATCCTGTTTATCAAGGGATTGATGCCCAATCTATTTTGCTGCTTCAAATAAACGGTACAATACCACCTTTAGAAGGTGTTGGGAAAACTATTCCGCAAGCTGTTGAAAATATTATAATAAAATGTACAGCTAAAAATCCTCAAAATCGCTATTTAAATTGCTTAGACATAATTAGTGATCTAGATCATTGTTTAACACCGCAAGCAAGCATGGAAAAGCGGCTTGATCTTGAAAATCATGAACAAAAGAAAAAAAAGAAATCACACAAGGTGCTAAACATTGTTTTGATAACACTGGGTTCCTCAATAATTTTTGGATTATTAATTTATTTAATTGTATATTTAGTTGAATATTATAAAAAGTAGAAGTGAAGGTGTTAAATGGAAAAAGGGAAAATTATTAAGTCGTTAGCAGGTTTTTATGATGTTAAGTCGTTTGAAGATAAACAAATTTATAGAGTGAGAGGTTCAGGAAAACTTAGATTACTTGATATGAAACCTATCGTCGGCGATAATGTTGAATTTGAAAAAGAAGGATTGATTCATCATATTTTAGGACGAAGAAATTTCTTTATTAGGCCTAAAATTGCTAATGTTGACCAAGCGATTGTCGTTATGTCATTAGTTGAACCAGAATTTAGTTCTCAATTAGTTGATAAGTTCCTTATTATTATTGAAAGTAAGAATGTAGAACCAATAATTGTTTTAACCAAGAAAGATCTAACATCTGCTTCAAGGATAGATTTTTACAAGGAACAAGGTTATAAGGTATTTGAAATAAATTATGAAAACGAAGCTAGTTTTGAAGGCTTGCGAGAAATTTTTAAACATAAGACTAGTTTTTTTGTGGGCCAAACCGGTGTCGGAAAAACGACACTAATAAATTATTTAGCTAGCACAAATTTTGAAACACAAGCCATTTCAAAGGCGCTAAACCGTGGTAAACATACAACAAGAGAAGTAAGTTTAATTAACTTTAATGGCGGCGAGATTATTGATACTCCTGGGTTTTCATCTATTGAGTTTGATTTAACAATTGATGAAATGCCTGTTGCTTTTAATTCTTTTAGAGAAGCATCCCCTTTTTGCAAATTTAGAAGTTGTAGACACTACCATGAAAGAATTGAGGATTGTGAAGTTAAAAGACGCGTTCAGTGTGGAACTATTAAAGAAGAAAGATATGAAAATTATAAAAGCTTTATGAAGCGTATGTTAGAACCAATATATTAAGGTGGAAAAAAATGGATAATAGACAAATAAGCCCTTCGATATTAGATGTAAAAAGTGATCAACTAATTTCCTATGTTAATTCATTGATTAAATGAGGTGTTAGTAATGTTCATTACGATGTTATGGATACCCAATTTGTACCCAATACGGCCTTAACATATGAAGAAATTAAAAAAATATTTGATCAGTGTCCAAAGCATAATATGGATATTCACTTAATGGTTAAAGATGTTTTTTCTTATTATCATAAATTTAAGGAATTTGGAGCTATTTTAACATTTCATTATGAAGCTTTTGAAAATGAAATAGAGCTCAAAAAACTTATTAAATTAGCAAAAAAAGAAGACATAAAACTCGGCTTAGCCTTTAATCCCGATACAGATGTAAGCAAAGTTATACCATTTCTCAAGGATTTAGATTTAATATTAGCCATGAGTGTCTATCCTGGCAAGGGTGGCCAGAGTTTTATTGAATCTACTTATGCAAAGGTAAGACAACTTAGAAAATATATTGATCAAAAAAAATTGAAAATAATAATTGAAATTGATGGTGGTATTAAGGACTTTAATATTAAAAAATGTTTTGAGAGTGGCGTTGACTTAGCGGTTGTTGGTTCTTATTTAGTCAAAAATTTTTCAAAGGAAACAATTAAATTGTTATTGAGTTAATTGCTATTTTTAAATCACTTACTAAAAAAGCAAGCCAGAGATTAATTTACACAAAATTATCTACAGTTTCTGTTTATAATCAATCCAATTGCAAATAATTTTCGAAGAAGAGTAATAATAATTTAAAATAACCAAATAACATTCAGAAGATTAAACTCTCCGATTTAGTTATGTTATTTGGTTATTTTTGTCTAATAAATTTAGATTTGTGTGATTACTATTCTCAAATCTCTTACTCAAAAAGTAAGCAGGAAATAAATTTACACAAAATTTACTACATTATCATCAGCATCAATTGCTGATGTCTTTTAACAATGAAAGGATGATTATTGTTTATTTTCGTCTTGTTTTTGATTTTGAGCGCTTAACATTTTATCGATTTTATCGTAGTTATAGAAATCTTTATAATCTAATTTGATGTCTGGTTGAACACCACTTTCAATTTCTTTGTTATCTTTGCCAAATGTAGCATTATTTGGACCACTTATTGTAATAGTTGTTCCATCGCTTAGAGCTAGAGGCATAATGGCTGACATACCGCCACCAGTTTTTTGACCAATAATTTTAGCAATACCCATTTCTTTAACAATACTTGTCAATTGGTTAGCAGCACTAAATGTATTTATACCAACTAGGATGTTTCAATTGTATTGTGTATATGCATCCCCTTCGTATTTATCGTCACCATTAGTATCAACTAAGCCTTTACTTAAACTACCTACTCTATTTAAAATATCGAATTCACGATTTAGAACTGGCTTGTCAGTCATAAAACCTAGTGTTTTAACCATTGATCCAACGCTACCACCACCATTAATAGCAATGTTTAGAACAATGTTTTTTATATTTTCTTTTTTTTCAACTTGTTCCATTAAACGGCGCATTAAGTAATATGTATCATATTTTCAAGCATCTGGTGATTTGTTTTGATCTTTAGTTCCATCTTCAAAATGTAATAGGGTAACAAAAGCAGTATTACCAACAAATTTTACATAGTCTTCAGGTTGGAATTTTTCAATTTTCTTTTTGAAATATGCTTCAAAGCCTTTAACCAATTCTGCTCTTTGTTTATTGAAATCAATTCTATATTGACCATAGTCTTCTGGGTTAAGTTTTAGAGGGTCTAGATAATTAGTTGTTTCATAGTATGAGAATGAGTTCATTCTTGTATGTAATTCATTTAATTGCTTATGGAAAATACTGATGTATGCTTCATTTCATTTTTTAGGATCAGTCGATAGAAGTTTTTCTTTATCTTCTTTTTTGATATAGTCTGCAAAAGATTTAATTTGTTTATATTCTCTTAAGCCATAAAAGTAGTCCATTGTAAATGATAAATGGTTAAAGTTTGCTTCTCTTTCTTCCTTGGTTGGTTTGTTTCCATGGAGATTGTTCTCTTGTCTAATTCTTTTTCTTGCGTCTTCTCCAGTTTTACCAAATGAGTCAAGTCCAGCAAAAACATTAGTGAATGTTTTTCCGTTATAGTAGATATTATTGAATGTTCAGCTCATAAATAGAGTGTTAAACACTGAAAATGGCACTAGAACTTTACCATCTTTGTAAAGGATATCCATATGATATTTACCTAGATCGAAAGTAACGCCTTTATCACTTTCTGGAATTCTTTCATATTCATATTTAGTGAATTCTCCACCATCTGTTAATTCTTGTGGTCTTAATATTTCATAAAAGAAGTCCGTTGTAGTTACAAAAATTGTATTTTTATTTCAATCAATTACCAACTTGTTTGAAATAGTTCCATCAGGATTGCTTGTGTAATAAGTTTTTCTATTCTTTTGTTTATCAACATATGAACTAAATTGTTCTGGGCCAACCAAGCCAGTTAGAGCACTTAAAAATTGATCAATATCAACATAAGCTGTCTTTGATTTATCATCCTTAATTTCATAAACATTAACATCTGAATCGTTAACTGTATATTCGGGATTATAGTTTTTGAAACTGTGAGAGGTAGAACTAATGTTAACCTTGTCATCGTTTTGAGGCTTGATATTGTTTTCTCTTTCAATATCATTTATTATTTCGTTTTTCTCATTTAGTTGGTCTTTGATTTTGTTTAATTCATCGTTAGTATTATTTTTTTCTTTTTGTAATTCTTGAATTTTTTGTTCTTTTTCTTGAATTTCTTTATTTAATTTATCGATTTGTCCAGATTGACAGCTTGCAGTTAGTATAGCAATTGGTGCTAGACCAATAGCTGATAATGGAAGTAAGCTTGCTAAAAGTTTAGCTTTTCCTGATTTTTTCATATTTTTTCCTTCTTTACAATAATTTCTTCATTTTAAGAAAACACCGGAATTTTTTGGCCGATGTTATTAATTATTATTAATTTTGTTTTGAGTTAGCGCTTGTTAAAGCCTTGTCAATTGCCTCATCATTATAGAAGTCTTTGTATTCGATTGCAATGTCGGTTGGAACACCACTTTCTATTTCTTTGTTTTCTATTCCAAAAACAGCATTGTTTGGTCCACTCATAGTAATAGTTGTACCATCTGGCATTACGTTTGACATAATAGCTGACATACCACCACCAGATTTTTGACCAATAATTTTAGCAATACCCATTTCCTTAACAATACTTGCTAGTTGGTTTGCGGCGCTAAATGTAGTTACACCAACTAACAAGTTTCAATTGTATTTATCATAAGCATCATTTTCGTATTTGCCATCACCATCGGTGTCAACTTCTGATTTGCTTAAACTATTTGTTCTATTTAGAATATCTTGTTCGCGGTTTAAAATAGGTTTATCGGTCATAAAGCCTAAAGTTCTGACCATAGCAGAAACGCTACCGCCACCATTTAAAGATAGATCTAATACAATATTTTTAATTTTTGAATTCTTTTTAACTTCTTCAATTAGATGTCTCATTAGGAAGTATGTATCATATTTTCATGCATTATCTTTATCACTTATTTCATCCTTTGTTCCATCTTTGAATTCAAGAAGGGTTACAATAGCTGTATTGCCGTGATATCTAATTAAATCCTTAGTTTCAACTTCGCTAACCTTCTTATCAAATCTTTTCTCAAATAGCCCACTTAACTCGGTTGCTACTTTTCGCTCATTCAACAATTTTTGTCCAAAGTCATTTCTTGTTAATGAGTCAAAAATATCGGCATTTCATTCTTTTTCACGATACGAAAAAGTATTTAGGCTTGTGTGTAAATCATTTAATTGTTTATGGAAGATATTTATATATGCTTTGTTATATATTTCTGGGTCAGTTGATAATAATTTATCTTTGTCTTCTTTTGAAATATAGTCTGCAAAAGATTTAATTTGTTTATATTCTCTTAGGCCATAAAAGTAGTCCATCGTAAATGATAAATGGTTGAAGTTTGCTTCTCTTTCTTCCTTTGTAGCCTTATTACCATTTAGATCATCATTCTTTCTTATTCTTTCTCTTAGCTCGTCATTTGCAGTTTCAAATGCATCAAGTCCATCACTTACATTTGTAAATGTTTTACCATTAAAGTAAATATTGTTTGATGTTGTACTCATGAATAAGGTATTGAATATTGAAAATGGAAGTAATACTTTATCATTACTATATAAGATATCCATATTGTATTTGCCCAGGTCAAAGTTGATAAGTTTGCCTTCATCACCTTTGATGCGCGATAATTCATATTCGGTTTTTAGGAATTGCTCACCATCAGTTAATTGTTGTGGTTTAAAAATTTCATAAAAGAAATTAGTGCTTGTTAATTGAATGGTGTTTTTGGCTCAGTCAATAATTAATTTATTTGATATTGTTCCATCTGGATTTTTTGTAAAATATGTTTTTGTATTTTTATCTTTTTCAACATATGAACTTAATTGATTTTGGTCAAATAAACCATCTAAAATCGATATAAACTGATCTAAGTCAATATAAGGTGTCTTAGACTTGTCATCTTTAATAAAAAATGCTTCAGCTTCATTTGTTTCTTTTACTGTGTATTCAGCATTATAGTTTTTAAAGTTATATTTTTTAGTCTCGAAAACTTTTTTATCATCATTTTGCGGAGTTACTTTTTCTAATTCACCCTTTAATTTTTTTATTTCTAAATCTTTTTTTGGAAGTTGTTCTTTAGCTCAATTTAGTTGATTGGTAGCTTTATCTTTTTCAACTTGTTCCTTTGAAAGTTGCTGTTCTTTTTTTATAAGTTCTTGGGTTAGTTTATCTTGTTCCCCCGATTGACAGCTTACTGATAGTATAGCAATAGGTGCTATGCCAACTATAGATAATGGTAAACTTGCTAGAAGTTTATATTTTCCTTGTTTTTTCATATTTTCCTTTCAATGTTGTATCTTTTTATCTAGTTTTATACTATCTAAAAACAATTTTATTACTTTTGGCTAAAAGCACAAAATTTATACTAAAAAACATAGAAAAGTTTTAGGTTCAAATAATTAATTAAATAGATAGTGCTTTATAGTTGCTGTTTTAAATGTTAAAAAATGATAAAATTTAGCAATTACCTTAAAGAAAAAAACTAGATTGTATTTTTGTTTTGAGTTTTAATTTGAAATTAACATTTTTTTGTGAAATTAGAAACTTTTATTAAATCTTACAAAGAGAATTACCATCCGTTTTTGCTTATTTGATTAATAAAAACATGGAAATAATTTATTTTGTAAGATATTTTGAAAATGTTATTAATCTTAAAATGATTTTATGTTAAAATTATTGTGCTTTTAATAGCAATAAGTAGATTCATTTCTCACCTAAGTGATTTTTTGCTGGGTCGCTACAGATAAAGATTATTTAATATTTTTGTAGTTAATGAGAAGTGGTCTAAACCCACTTTTTATTTATTTAAGGAGGAAGTTATATATCAAGATAACTCAAACTTTGCAAATAGTCAAAGTAAAAAACCGAAATCAGAACACGTTGTAAATAATGACATACCTTATAAAAAAGTTTTTGTTTTAGGCCCTGATAATGAAAAAATAGGAGTTTTAACTAAAGAGGATGCTTTAGAAAAAGCTTCTGAATATAAGATGGATTTGGTTCTTATCTCAATTGAAAATAACAAACCTATTACTAGAATTATGGACTATGGTAAGTTTAAATATGATAAGAAGAAAAAACAAAAAGCAATTAAGGAAAAACAGTCAGTAACTATTAACCGCGAAATAAGATTAACCCCTTTAATCGGACAACATGACCTTGAAACAAAGGCACGCAAAGTGCGTGAATTTATTTTGGAGGGAAATCGTGTAAAAGTGTCGGTTAAGTTTAGGGGTCGTGAGCGTAGCAGAACTGATTTGGGGCACGAAATTTTAGATAAGTTTTATGCGCTTGTCGAGGACATTGCAAAAGTATCAAAAGAGCCAACTTTAGTAAATGAACGTTTTTTAGATATGTATATCGAAAAAGATAAAAAGAAAGTTGAAGCCTTTAACAAAAAAAATAACGAACCTTCACAACCACAAGGAGAATAACATGCCAAAAATGAAAACCAAGAGCGGTTTAAAGAAGAGAATTAAAATAACTGCAACAGGTAAAGTTAAACGTGGAAATGCATATCGTTCACACTTAGCACAAAACAAAACAACTAAGCAAAAACGTCAATCTCGTAAATCATCAACCTTATCAGCATCAGATTTTAAGAGATATAAAGAATTAATTTAATTTTTTAATAAATTATTTGGAAAGGAAAATATTATGCGTACAAGAGGCGGAGTAGTAACAAGAAGAAGACGTGTTAAATGATTAAAACTTGCTAAGGGATACTGAGGACACAAATCTATTGGTTATAAAGTTGCTAAGCAAGCTGTTGTTAAATCATGAACATATGCATTTAGAGATAGAAAACAAGTTAAACGTGAATTCAGAAAATTATGAATTGCTCGTATTAACGCAGCAGCAAGAACAAATGGTATTACATATTCAAGACTAATCGAAGGATTAAATAAAGCAAATATAAATATCAATAGAAAAATGCTTTCAGAATTAGCAATTAACTATCCTGAATCATTTACTTCGATAGTGGAAACAGCCAAAAAAGCTCTATCATCAAAATAATTTTTAACAGCTTTAGTTAGCTGTTTTATTTTTTATGTATATTAATACATAATCATTTTATTTTTTAAAAAAGTGTTATTATTTTCTATTATATTGAGGACATATGAAAAAGACGTGCAAAATTAATAACCTAAGTCCAGAACAAAAGAATATAGATTTAGCTAAACAAAAACAACTTAAATCAGAAGAATATATAGCATTATCTAATGAGGAAAAAAAGCGAAAAAGTAAAAAGAACCCTTCAAAATTACCTTATGAAATAAATCCTTATGGAGTTAATTTCTTTAATGTATGAAAAAAGTTTCCTAAGAAAATGTTCTTTGTTTTTTGTTCAGCTATCCTATACAATATAGCTATCGCAACATTTTTAGCTAAGGCGGCAACGGTTGCAACTGGGGTTTCAGCTATAGTTCAAGCAATTACATTTACAGTCTCATCAACTGCACCATATTTTGCTTTTATTTATTTCTTTATGAATTTACCCTTAATAATTGCTTTTTGAAAGAAAAATTCACGATTATTTATGATTTTAACGACATACTGATTATTATGGCAAGTTGCGTTTCAATCGATATTATTAATTGGGCCAATTGGACATTTCTTTAATAAAATTTCGATTTATTATATTAATTGAATTTCTCCAGTTGATTCCCGTTTTACAAATGAATTTAAATCATTAATTCCTTGAGAATCATATGGAACTTATCAAAATTCATATCGTCATTTGTTCCAATGAATTAATACAAATCCAACATCTCAAGATGGTCTATATTTATTAAGTATTAATAATTCTTTAGAGGCAGGCGTAATCAAAGAGTTAGGATATATACATCAAATTACCCAGTCTCAATTTAACCAATTAAATCATTTTAAAAATATTATTGAAAATGGCTACGCCAATCCAACATGGCCAATTATTGTTTATGCTGTTATTGGTGCTTGTATGGCCGGATCGGCAAGTGGTATTTCATGAAAAAATTCAGCTTCTACTGCTGGTGGAGATTTTATAATTTATTATATTTCTAGAGTTAAACAAAAATCAGTGGGTCATATTTCAACAATTGTTGCCTTGATTTTTGGAGCATTCTCAATTGTGACAATTAGCATTGTTGAGTTATTAGGAGTATCATCAGATAGACCATTTAATATTGCAGCACTAATTTTAAGAATTTTAAGTTTTTTTGCATATGTTTTTATTTACATTTCATTTATTGATCTCATTTTTCCTAAATATCGTAAGATTAGAATTGAAATATACACAAAAAACCCAGACAAGATTATTGACCGTCTTAAAATTATTAATTATTGACATGGTTATAATATAGATAAGCTTACTGCCGGTTATACAAATACTGAAACTGTTAGAATTGAGACTTTTGCACTTTATTTAGAGCAAAATATTATTAAAAATGAAATCCTGTTAGCAGACCCTGCAGCATGGATGACTGTATCCAGAGTCCATAATATTATTGGAAAATTTGACACTTCAAGAGTTGAATCTTAATAATATCAAGAAGGTGATATAATCCCAAGTTTGGATAAAAAACGATAAAACACATTCCGAAAGGAGTGTGTTTTATTTGAGTTTTTCAGTTTTAAGATTAAAAAATCATAAATCCATTTTAAATTAAGATATATTTATGATTTTTCTTTAATTTTTTAACTATATTTTTTATATGTATTTTATTTTTTGCGACTACATCATACAAAATAGTGCTAGATTCAATGCTATATTGGTTGCCATGTGCTAAGTTAACTTCTTTTTTTGCATAATTTAGCATTTCTTAATTTTTGTTTTAATCTTTTTATGGTTGATATTGAACGTTTTGCTTTTAAGGATAATTGCTTATTTGTTAAATTAGAACATGTAGTTATAACATCTAATTTTTTCGTTTTCTATTTAATTGAAAATAGTTTAATTCTATTTCGCGCATAATAAAACCACCTATAACATTTATATATGTTAGGTGGCTCATTTTTGTTGCAATTTGATGAGTTATTTGGCCAAAATAAAGACCATATTTGTTTTGAAAATTAGCACCCCCTTTATTAAAGTTAGGACAAACTTGTTTAAAATTATGGGTGCCAATTTTATTTGTTTGCTTGTTGCTTTTTAATTAACATTTCTTTCTTTTTATGTTTAGATAAAAATATTTCCGAAACTGCAATTACAATGCTTGTAACTAGTATTAATGCTGTGAACACGGTAAACGTAACAAAATAGTTGATTTGATATGTTATTAGAGTTAATAATAAAATAATTAAAGACGATGAAATAACTTTAAAAATTAATGTTCATATTGTATTTTTTTTAAATTTGTCTTCTTTAAAAAGCAAATATGTATTTGTGTAAAAAATGGCAATAAATAGTGAGAAAAATAGTTGTTGCATACCTATTATTACTAAATAAATTATGTTTTTAATGTAATTACTAATTGATATAAATAAAATAGGAATAACTATTAGAATTACAATATTCATAGCTAATAAAATTCATCTTAGTTTGATATCTTTATTTCTTATCACTAAAGAAATTAGGCTTCCAATCAGGCCAAAAGATCCGAATATAATATTTAATATAAATGATCATTCTTCTGCATTAAATGAAATAGCTTTAAAAAATTGAGACATCCCCGCTGTTCGTGGAAAAAGAAATATTCCAACAATTAGACTACATGCAATAGTGTAAACTCATTTTCATATGTTGTAATTTTTGTTGTGTTCAAGTTGTAAATTGTCTACATTATTTTTAATAGTTGGTGTTGTTTGCAATGGCTCCTTATTTAACTTTAATATGAAGTATAAAATCCCCGATGCTAAATAAGTTATCATATTCATAACAATTAATGACCAGAAAGGCAATTTAGTAAATAATACAAATGAAAACACTGATGCCAATAGAAAAGCTAGCGCAGTAGCGATAGTCGTTAAAACGTTGTAAGTTTTTATATCTTTATTGTTATTTGATAAATAATATAAAACTGACTTAAGGGCTATGAATCTAAATGAGTGTATGATATTTAATATAATGTTAGTTATTAATAAAAATATTGAAAAAGCCTGGAGTGAATTATTTTTTATGAAGAAAAAAGAACTAATTAATATGACCATTAGTACACCTACGCTAATAAAATCAGTTGCTATAAGTATATTTTTTAGTTTTAATTTTGAAGCAATTTTTTTATTTAGTAGATACGAAATAAAGACCGGTATTTGAATTAGTAAATATAAAAGGGAAACAAGCCAAAAACTACTTGTGAACTTATAGATATAAATTGCTGTCCCAAGTTTAAAAGCCTCAGATCCAATCATTGAAATAATTAAAGAACTGGCATATTTTGTTTTATTAATCATTGTTTAGTTCCTTGTATAAAACATAAATTATTTGAATCATATGAACAATGTTTATGATGTTAATTTTAACATTTATATCAGTTTCTAAATCCCCTGGAATGCTAATGATAAAATCAACGATTTCATTTTCTTGCTTGCAGGTTGCGGCTCATTCTTTACTTAAGGAAATTTTATAGGGAATGCTATATTTGCTAAGTATAGACAAAATCTTTTTAGTTTTAATGTTATTTTGGTTATCTGAATTTACTAAAATCCCTTGATTTTCTCACTTGCTATCATTAGAGATTTTTAAATTAAAAATATATTCATTATTTACCTTTTTATTATTTTTAATTTGGTAATTGTTAATAAACCAGCTTAGTATAAAAGAATTAATTTTACTATTTTGATTTTGTTCGACAAAATTAAAGTTATTTATTGAGCAAGAACTTCTATTGCTATCTTGGCAAGAGTAATCTGTCTTAAAAATTATATTTGTGCTTTTTAATTTGCTAAAATCCTTTGTTGCATCAAATTCTTGGTATTCAGTAAAAAAATTTAAATAAAAGTTTTCTATTATTTTGCTATTGAAGTTTATATAGTCGCTAATTTCTTTATCATTATTTATTTGTTTGAATATATGCTTTATCTTATTAAAAGTTTGCAACAAGTCGGGATCTTGAATTTCGAAGTCTTCATATTCATTTTTCCATCATAAAAATTCCTTATATTTATAGTAGATAAAAATAAGAGTTGAATTATTGATAAGGTTCATGATTAGGGTTTTATAATTGTTTAATTTGAAGTTATCTAGAAATGAGGTTAGATTATCAAGGTGATTTAAATCGCTTATTGTTGCAATGATTTTTTCCATCTTATCATTGTGTGGATAATACGATGACATAACATATGTAAGCATTAAGATTTTTCCAATAATCATAAAATCAGAATTTACAAAGTAAAGGTTGTTATCAATTTTGTTTAATCAATCAACATGAAGATATTCAAAAAGAATAAATTCAACCTTTCCAAATTCGAAATTTTCAATTGTTATAAGGTTATCATCTTCTCTTAGTAGCTTGAAGTCTCCAATTTTTGTAATATATCTAATAAATGCTCTTTTTGTTTCTAAATTTTCATTGTTAAAAAAACAAATATCAATGTCATTGGGATTGCGTTTAATAAGTTCATTTAACTTTAAAACAGCAGACCCTTTGATAATAATTTTTATATCTGTACTATGCAATTCATTGAAATCATCAACATATTTAGAAATATAATTTATTTTTTCTTTAAGTTCTATTTTTTTCATTCTTAAACCCCATTTAAATTTTGATAAATTAAATTATTGTAATACTTTTTTTAGTATGCGTTTTATTTTTTAAAAAAAATTAATATTTTTTGTCAGTTTATGTTGCCTGGTCGATAAAATAAGATTAAAAATCAGGGCTAATTTTAGTCCTGATTTGTGCATTTTATACATTTAAATTATTCATCTTGGCCAAGTTCGCCTAGTTTACTAATTCTAATAAGATGTCTTCCGCCTTCAAATTCTGCATTTTCTCATGCATGAAACATGTTTAGAATTTCGTTATCTTTTAATAATCTTCCTCCCATACACAAGATATTTGAATTATTATGGGCTTTTGATAATCTCGCTTCTTCCTCATTTGTAACTCTAGCACATCTTATATCTTTAAACCGATTTAAAGCCATAGATATTCCAATTCCTGAGCCGCAAAAAGCAATAAGTTTTGTATTCTCCTTATTAAGATCTCTTTTTGTTTCCTTTGCAAATTCTATTCCAACATCGGTATACGAGACTGGCAATAATGAACTTGTTGAACCAAAAAGTTCTACTTTGTATCCTTCTTTTTTTAGCTCGTTAGCGAGCTTAATCTTTGCTTCATGTCCAGCGTGATCACTAGTTATCTTTACAATTTTGTCCATAAAATTTACTCCCTTAAAATTAAACCGTCTTCAACTCTAATAATTTGGCTAGGCTTTTGACTCATTTCTCCAAAGTTATAAACATTTGTTATTTCAGGAAAAAGAATTTTTGCATTTTCGATATTTTTGCATACTGGCCCATTTGATATATTGCAACTCGACATATATACTGGCCCATTTTTTTCAAGATATTCAAGTAGCAAGGGATGGTTTGGCATTCTAAAACCTTGGTCATTAACGATTAACGTTGTTGCACCTGGTCAATATTTTTTAGCATATTGCTCAGCTTGCGGATTTCATTGTTTAAACATTCGTGCCTGGTGGATAGAGGATACTAAAATAATTAGTTTTTTATTTCTATCTCTGCCTTTTATTTCATAAATTAAATCTTTAGTTTCATCGTTAACAGCGCCGCCGATTCCTAAAACGGTATCAGTTGTTGATATAAATAATTTTTTATATTTGTTTGTCATACTTTTATTATATTACATTATGTTATCTAAAAGTATATAATAGTAATATGCCTGAATTACCAGAAGTAAAAGTGGTTGTTAAAAACCTAAATGAGGTCATTTTGTATAAAAAAATTAAGGACCTAGAAATTATTAAACCGCATCTTTTTAAGGAGTGTTCGCCTTCAACATATAAGAATAATTTACGAGGGCATGAGATAACTCAAGTCAAAAATAAGGGTAAGCATATTATTTTTCAATTCGAAACCAACTTAATTTTGTTATCTCATTTAAGAATGGAAGGAAAATATCGTTATTATCAAAAACCACATGAGAACCATAAACATTTAGTTGCTAAATTTGTATTTGAAGATAATAGCGAGCTCCATTATCTTGATAGCCGAATGTTTGGTACATTTTACTTGCGCGATAGTGAAACTTATGAAAAAAAATTACCTTTATCAAAAGTGGCACTCGAACCTAAAGATACTAACATTGAGGAACTTTTTGATAAATTGAAGGGTAGTGAAAGCTCTATTAAAACTAAGTTGCTAGATCAATCATATGTTGCAGGTTTTGGGAACATTTATATTGATGAGGCTTTGTTTGCGTGCGCTATACACCCGTTGAGTAAATCAAAAAATATCCCATTAGCTAAACTTAAAGAGATATTAGAAAAAGGCCAGGTTATTATGGATAAGAGCTACAAACTAGGGGGAACAACTATTCATACCTATGAAAGTTTTAATAACGAGATAGGTTCTTATCAAGATTATTTAATGATTCACAGTGATAGAATAAAGTCATGTCTAAAATGCCAAAATAAAACTATAAAAATTAAGGTCAATGGGCGTGGAACTTACCTTTGTCCAAATTGTCAAAAGGAGTATTAAAATATGAATCTATATTCATTAGAGATTGATTTACACGGTTTAACTAGTGATGAAGCATCTATTAATGTTTTGAACGCCTTATTTACTTTAGATCAAAATGAATTTATGGAATATGTAGATATTATTGTTGGCAATGGCACCAAAACCCTTCAATTTACTATTTCAAATCTATTAGAAGATGAAAAATATGACTATGAATTTTTGAATTCTAATCATTCAGTTATTAGGGCATATAAAAAGAATTAATTTTATAAAATAGTATGAATAAATGTTGACTAAAAAGATATTAGATTTAAATAGCAATATTAGAATTTAGATTTTTTTACGCTTTAAATTTATTTATTTTTTTATCAACATGGCAACCTAGTTGAATTAGGCTAAACCTTGATAATTGTTTAGTTATCATAAAATGGTTGATTATTTTTATTATGTTTTATAATTTAATAATAAATAAAATAATCAATTAAATTTTTAAATAATTAATTTTTAATTACTAGGAGAAAAAATGGCAAAGAATACTTGAGAAATTGCTAAACAAGCAATCGAATCTCATGATAATATTTTTATATTTCATCATATAAGACCCGATGGTGATTGTTTGGGTTCACAGTTTGGTTTGAGAGAATTGATAAAAACTAATTACCCAGAAAAAAAAGTGTTTGTTTTTGGTGATAATATTGGTGCATTTCCATTCTTTGAATGAGATTTTGATAAATTTGAGGATGTACCAAAAGAAAATTTCAAAAACTCATTAGGCATTGTTGTTGATGCTAACTCATCAAATAGGATTCAATTTGCGCAATACATTCTTGATAAAAACTTTACTCATTTATTAAGAATTGACCATCATCCTGTTAATCCAGATATTGAATATGACTATACGTGGGAAGATCCAACATTTGCAGCAGCAGCTGAGCAAGTTGCTTATATTGCGATGATGTCCAACTGAAAAGTTACTGATAAGGCAGCAAAATATACTTATTTAGGTATTAATACAGATTCTGGAAGATTTCAATATGAATATGTTCAAAAAAGAACATTTGATGTTATGTCTTATTTACATGAAGGCAATAATTTTAGAGTATGGGATGTTAATTTTGATCTTGCTAAAAGAGATGAAAGAAAAGTTAGATTTTCTGCATATGTTTTATTAAATTATAAGAGTGATGGAAAGGTTTTATATTTTCATGTAACTAAGAAGATTCAGGAAAAATTTAATTTAAATGATAATGAAGCTAATGATGTTGGCATTTTAGCAAACATCGGAGATTGCAAAATTTGAGTATTATTTATCGATCTTCCCGACGGCAATATTAGAGCTAGAGTTAGATCGAACGGTATATGAATTAATCACATTTGTGAAAAATACCAACCTGGTGGTGGCCATGAAGTTGCTGCTGGAGCAACATGTCATTCTAGACGCGAAATGAAATCTCTAATTGAGGACTTAAAGGCTGAGGTTTTAAAAAATGATCAAAATTAGTTCTGAAAGATTAGAAATATTTAAAAAAATTGAAGATAAAATTAAAAAATACCAAAATATTGTAATCTTTCATCATATAAGACCTGACGGTGACTGTTTAGGTTCACAATTTGGTATGAAGCATTTAATTCAAGAAAATTTTCCTAATAAAAATGTTTATACTATCGGTGATTCCAAAGGAATTTATTCATACCTTGATTTTTCAATGGATAAATTGGAATTTAAGAAACTTGAAAATTCGTTAGCTATTATTGTTGATGCTAATTTTAAAGAAAGATTAGAGTGCCGTGAATATTTAGATAATAATCTGTTTGATGATGTTATTAGAATCGATCATCATCCTAATGATGACGACTTAAATGCTTCGTTGGTTTGGGTTGATAAGTACTCTCCTGCAGCGGCACAACAGGTGGCTGAAATTGCATATGGATTAAATTGAAAAGTTAATGCACAAGCAGCAACATATTTATATTTAGGAATTTATACAGATTCAGTTAGACTTACAACTAACCTAACTGATGATAAAACAATGTTTTTAGTTGCTTGATTATGATCTCATAACGCTAATAAAGATTTACTACATGAAAATATGGCCAAAAAAACATTGGAGGATATTAAAATAAACGCTTTTGTTCAACAAAATATGAATATAAAAAATGGCGTTGTATCATTTTACTTTACCTTAAAGGATCAGAAGAAACTTGGGATTTATGACCCATTAAAAGCAAATCGACCTTTTTTGCTTTCCTCAATTGATGATAACAAGGCGTGAGTATTTTTTACGCAAGAAAAGGAAAATCAAATTAGATGTGAATTTAGATCGAATGGTGCCTGCGTAAGAAACGTAGCTGTCAAGTGGGGTGGTGGTGGCCATCATCGCGCGTCGGGTGCTCAAATTAGCGACGCATCATTAATCCCCCAAATAGTAGCCGATTTGGAACATGAAATAACCATTTCTGAAAATTATGATAAAAATAATTAAGCAATAATTTACTTTATTTTACAAAAAAAGCCAAGGCTCAAATCGTTATATATGATTCGGGTCTTTTTTTGTTTTAACATAGCTCAATTATAAAAAAACTGACCAATTATAATGGTCAGGCAATGTTGTTTATAAATTTTTAATTTTATTTAATAAAATATTTGTTATAAATGTAATCATCGGCAATGTGATATATTTTTCTTATATATTCAAAGTAGATTTTATACTTTTTATGGTCGCCTTTTCAAATAAATTTTTTATTAATTGTCTTTGAAAACTCAATTACAAGATATAGGTCAAAAAAACCATATTTTTTTATACCATCAATAATCATTTGTTCAATAAGCATTCTTACTTTTGGATGATTTATATCAATGTCTTTTTTATAATGTTTTTGTTCAATTAAAACAAAGGCACCAAAGTAGATGTTTAGACTTGATATTTCTTTATGATATTCTTCTAAAAATAAGTTGTGGGTGTTTTTTTCTTCTTCATCTAGCTCTACGCCCTCAAATATTTTATTGACATCAATTGCGTTTTTTGCGTATTTGTTTTCTGAAGCAATAATTAGAAATATTTTTATTATTATTAGGATAAATAAAATAAGCGAAATTGAGCCAAAGATATATGATGCTATAGTTCCTCCTCTGCCTATAGAACCAAAAACATGAGACGCAACTAAAAACAAAATAATTCCTATTGCTAAAAAAAGAAAAATAACTAAGTAGCCAATAAAATTAAAGATATTATCTTTTATTTTTTTCTTGTGATTTTCTTCCATTAAATAATTTCCCCTCTATAAGTTTTAAGTTTGTTATTTTTTAGATATCCTCTTCCCTCTTTTGCGATATATTTATCATTTAATTTAGTTGCGTCGGCACTAAAATTTATTCATACTTTCAATAATGATGCTCCAACGCCGTATGTATCTACCGGTGTATTTTCATCCTCAAATTCTTTAATTCTTTTAGCATTAAATCCTGATGAAACAGTTATTTTAACATGTTTTCCATTGTTATTATCTAGAGCTTCTCTTAATCTCTTTACTTGATTTTGAGTAACACCATATTCTGCTTCTCCCTCAATAAACATTTTGTCAATTAATGCTTTCGAGGTGTCAATTCTTACTGCCTTGAGTTTTTTGCCAAATTCTTTTAAGCAGGCAAGTGAGTCTGAAATAACATCATTATGAAAATCAACAAGAGCATAAAGGTCATCGTTTGGAAATGTTTTATGGTAAGCCTTAATTGCCTTAACAATATCTCCTTCAAACATTTGAATTAAGGCATGCGGCATACTGCCAAACGTATGCTTTAGGTCGTAATTGGATGATGCAAGAGTAGAATGGTTATATATTCCACCAACTTTAAGAGCATACGCATCATTTAGCTGGTTTATATAATGATCTGATCTATCAGCCATGCTTACAACATTTTTTCCATTAGCTGCCTTAATAACATTGTGTGCATTTGTGGCAATTGAAGTTTGCCGGGCAAGAATGCCATCTATAATGCCTTCTCAGATGCCAAAATCATAGTAATGTCCTTCTAGTTCGAGTACGACTTCTCTATTATGTATTATTGACCCTTCTTCAAGATATCTTATTGTGTATTTAGACGTATCAGTGTTTTTACACAACAATTTAATGACCTCATTTATCCCACATAATTTTACATTATTGTGACGTTGAAAAAACTGTAGTGTTACTGTTTCGTTTTTGCGGTATTTCTGTGAAATTTTTTTGGTCTTAAGAAAATATATCGAGATATAGTCTTTTAGTTTCATTATACCTTCTTTATTTATAAAATGAATTACATTTTTTGGTTAGCAAAATAAAAATTAATATTAAAATTATATATTATATTGTGATTAGGTAGAATAACTTTAGGAGTTATGTTATGGAACAAATTGATAAATCTGAGAATAATTATGTTGGCAAATTGTATAAGATGCAGTCATGAGCTAGCATTTGTTTTATTGTTTTTTTGTGTGCATTTATTAGCATTTTATTGGCTATATACCTGAATGGCAATGAAAATAATTATGGAAAATGAACATCTAATCCGGTTTATATTGTAATAACAATTTTATTTATTTTTAGTATAGTTTTCGTTATTAGTTCATCTATTTTAGGATTGAAATATGCTAAAAAAAACAATAATGCAAGACTACATATTTATTTCTTATTGTCTGCAATATTTATTATTCCCTTTTTGTCGTTATATTGTATGATAGTTTCTGCTATTAAAATGTATGATTTGCATCAAAAAATAAAAAAAGAAAAGCATGGAAACAAATTAAAAAAATAGACTATAAAAATAACGAGCTTTCTTAAAAAAGCTCGTTATTTTTATATTTAAATTATTTGAATAGGAAAGGTTGCAATTTATTTTTATATCATCTTGTTTTTTGAATGTAATGAACAGCAACGTGTTGAAGAATTGTAAATATACCACCTATTATTCAGTATATTTGCAAACCAGCACTAAAAAATATCCCTATAAAAGCAAATATAATTGGAATTAGAAATGCCTTTTTATTTGATTTTTTTATTGCAGCCCGTTGATAGGCATCAGCTTGAAGTGATTTCTTCTTCTTTAGTTTAAGAATTTTAGGCATAAATTGAGCTATTAATTGAACTGCAATTGACAGAACAACAATTGGTAAATATTGGAGCTCACCAATTTTAAATATTCTATAAATTGAAGTAGCTGAAAGCTGTATTGTATATAATGTGGATTGTTTAATTTCTGGCGAAGTTGAAATTATTCTAAATACAACAATTAATATTGGGAGGGTTATAAATGATGAGACAAGTTGTGAGAGCGGTGAAATTTTTTCTTTTTTGTATAATTCACTAATTTCCATTTGCTTACGTTGGTTCATTTGTTTATCGCCCTTGTAAGCATCATATTTAGCTTCAATCTTTGCTTTCTTTTGGTTTAATTCTTCCATCTTACTTGCGCTAAATATTGTTTTAGTTGTAAGGAAGAAAGTGATAATTCTAACAAAAATAACTGTGATAACCAACGCCAGTACCACGCTTCATCCAGTAGTTCCTAACGGTCTAATTATGGAGTTCATAAACTGAGCAACTGGATATACAAAGAAGCCGTAAAAAGGACCTTGTTCTCAGTGCTCTTTATAGGTAGTTATTGGCTTGTTGGGTACAAATGCATCTGAGGCCATTAATTTAAATTTTCAGGCATCAGGAGCATAATTTCCTGCATCATTGATTGAGGAAAAGTTAAATACGCTGATTTCCCTACCGATTTTTTTATCATTTACCTTAAATAATGATTCATTTAGAGAGGTTAATGAAGCATAGTTTTTCATAACAGATGAAACCGAAAGAAAGATTTTATTTAATTCTTTACCTTCTTCTTCGCTAATTCCCTTTGCGGGACCTATTGAATTTTTATAACTAAGAATGAAATCGTTCCATTCGCTAATTAAACTATATTTATCTAACGCTCTTAATTGAGAAATACTTTTTCCTGATTTTTTAGAGATTGCCTTGGCGAAATCAGATCTATTATTATCTTGGTCTACTCAAATCTTAAATGTTTCTGCTAATAATGTTGTGTATATATCCGCTAGAAAAACGTTATAAACATTTGAACCATTTACACCAGTTAATTCAACTCTTGAGAGGTTTAAATCTTTAACGTGTGAATAGTCAGTGACAAATTCTGTTCTTGTTTCATTTGAACCGGGAACCTTAACTTTTTTCTCATATGTTTCAAAAACAATTGAGTTAGGTAGGTAAATATCGGTTAATTTACTTACAGGGGTATATGCTTTTGTTTTTCCTTCACCTTTACTATTACCAAAATTAAGATAAATGTTGTTTAAACCATTACCATAGATAACACCTCTATGCCCATCTTCGTTTTTTATTTCGATGTTAGAGATATTTTGTCAATCATCTGGCTTGTTTGATAAAGCGGCATTGTCATTTTTTGGCTTTTGTAATTGCAATGCAAATGATGTACCACCATATATACCATATTGTCCACCGGTTTGAGCATCTTGTTTTCTTAACTGATTAATCTGTTCGTGATCTTCTAGGCCAAGATAAGTATTTGCAACTATACCGGTTTCTGTATTGATGTTTGGAACATAGAATTCATTGCGATCTTTATTCCATCTTAGTGTTGCGATGTTTGGTGAAACATAGTCGTTCTTTGTATATATTTCTTGTCCTGAACCAACTTTAGTTCCCGATTTTGTTGCAATTGATTGCACGCAACCTACTAGGCCGATAGAAATAATGATGAATATTAGAACAACCCTAATTCATTTTCAAACTTTTTTTCAGACAGCCTTTGGTTGCTTATCAATAGGAGATTGGTTAATCCGAAAAGAATCATAGTGCTTAGAACTACTTCTTTTTGCCATCGGTTATCCTTTCATAGATTTTGTGAATAGCTTTGTTTTTTTCCTCTCAATTGAGATGGAGAAAATTTTTTCTTGCTATTATAACGGTGTCGTAATTAATTTGACTTATGTCCATTTTTCTTAGAATCGATCTGATCTGATTGCGGTAGTGATTTCTTTCAACAGCATTAGCAAACTGCTTTGGAATTGAAATTCCGCATCTGAAAAATTGCGACTTAGTAAAATAAACAATTAAATTTCGTGAAATGACTTGATTATGTCCATTAAGAATTTTTTGAAATTCTCAATTTTTTTTAACAGTATTTTTTTTATTCATAATGCAAAATTATTAATTTAAAGTTAAAACAAAAAGCATCAAATTATTTTTCATCTGATACAGTTAATTTATGTCTTCCCTTTGCACGTCTTGCTGCAAGAACTTTACGGCCATTTTTTGTTTGCATTCTAGCCATAAAACCATGCACCTTAATATGTTTACGTTTTTTAGGTTGGTATGTTCTTTTCATTTTTCTCTCCTTTTCAAAAATATTTATTATGTAAAAATACTTATATTATTTTACCAAAAAAGCAAAAATCCCCCTTGCATTTTATTAATTATTAATTAATAATTTACTTTAGTGTTATTTTATGTCTTTTAGCTAACTTCTAATAAAAGTTTTTAACAAACTACTCATTTAAGTATCTTTATTTGTTGATAATTTATTTTATTATTTTTTTCAACTTAATTTAAGAAAGAAAAATAATAATAGAACTGTTAATAAAATGTATGTAAATACATTATGTTTAATTAAAAAAAATAGTTTTGCATCAATTTAAAATATAATTTATATTTATATGAAATACCAAGAAGCTCAATTGAATCTAAATGTAGAGAATAAAATACTTCAAAATGAACTTAAAAATAACTCTAGCGATGAAATGGTTTATGAAACTTTTTTTTCTCGTCTTCAACTAATTAGTACCGATGAAAATAATGCTTATATTTTAGCACCAACATATATTATTGATTATGTTAAACAAACATATCTTCAAACTATTCAACGAGCAGTAATTAATACACTAGAAAAAAAATTAGTAGTTGTTTTGATTTCATCTATAAATGAAATAAAAAAGATCATTGATAATGAGGAAGCTCATAAGTTCATTAATTCTGAAAAGATAACTAATGTTAAAAATGATTTAACGTTTAGCAATTATTTTATTGGCAACTTTAACAAGATAACTTTTAAGGCGGTTAAACAAATTTGTAATGAATATAACGATAGTTTTAATCCCTTGTTCATTTATTCGAGTAGCGGGTTAGGCAAGACACATTTATTACATGCTATTGGCAATGAATTTAAGAAGAAAAATAAAACATGTTTATACATCAATCCGGACAATCTAACCCGAAAGTTAGTGGAACAACTTAAATCAAGAAATCAAGAGCAAATTAATAAAATTGTTGACGAACTGACTTCTTATGATTGTTTAATGTTTGATGATGTCCAACAATACGGTAATAAAGAAAGCACCTTAAATGTTTTATTTAATATTATTAACACAATGAAGTCACAAAAAAATCAAATTATTTTTTGTGCTGATAAGCAACCGAACCAACTTGGCGGCTTTGAGCAAAGATTCCTGACAAGATTTGAGGGCGGTCTAATAACTGAAATTAATGATTTAAGTGTTGAGGATGTTATTAGCATTTTGAAATTTAAACTTAAAGAGAATGATGTAAACCCTGATTTATGAGAAGAGGAATCATTTAGATATATAGCAAGAAACTTTTCTTCATCAATTAGAGCGCTTGAAGGAGCAATAAGTCGCATAAAATTATTTGCTGATGGTGATGGTTTCTTTACATATGATTTAAGGACAATTCAAAATATATTTAAAAATGTCACAAAAGCTGCTGAAACAATAACCCCTGAAAAAATTATTGAAACAGTAAGTAAATACTATGGCATTGATAAAAAGAAAATATCTAGCCCAACAAGAGTTAAAGAAGTTGTAATGCCTCGAAAAATAGTTATTTATTTATTGAAACATAATTTTGATTTTACTTTGAAGGAAATAGGAAAGATTGTCGGGGATCAAGCACACTCTACTGTTATTGCTTCTTTGAACTGAGTTGATGCTAATTTACAAAGTAATTCTGCTATAAAAACTGCTATTGAAAAAATTCAAAATACATTAAAAAAAGTAATATAACAATTTAAGGAGTAAGATTTCATGGAATTAAAGATTAATAAACTTTTATTAGATGCTGCTATCGAAAGGGTGGCAAAAGCAATAGATGCCAATCCTTTTATGCCAGAATTAAAAGGCATATTACTTAGTGCTGAAGGAAATAAAATTACATTAATTGGATCAAACGGATCAATCAGCATTAAACACGACATAAATGTATCGCTTGATGCTGAAATTATTCTTCCTGGCAAAATTCTTGTTGATCTTTCATTATTTAGAAACATAGTCAAAAAGTTAGATAACGATATTATTTTGAAATCAAAGGAAAATACTCTTGAATTAATCACTGAAAACGAACGTTTTTCAATCAATTTATATAATCTTTTTGAATATCCAGTTATTGATTTTTCTGTTTATGGTGACCAAGTCAAAATTAGTTGACAAAAACTTAAAAATATGGTAAAAAATGTTTCTGTTTCAGCTTCGACACTTGAAACAAATATTATTTTATGTTGTATCAATATATCTGCTCAAAATAACCAGTTTAAATTAGTTGCAACTGACAAATACCGTTATGCCGAAGAAATTGCTGAAATTGCTGATGATGTTAATTTTAATATATCAATACTTGCTAAGAATTTAAAAGATGTTTTGAATTTTGATTATAGTGGTGATGTTATTTTGAATATTTCAGATCAAAAAATATTATTTGAGTTAGACGGAACAGTGATCGAATCAAAAGTCGTTGACCAAGTTTATATTGACGTATCTAGAATTATTCCGAAATCATTTGCTTATGAATTGATTATTACTAAAAAGGAGCTAAATAGTTTATTAAACAAGGCATCGGTTATTATTTCAGAAAATTATAATAAGATTAGATTACATATTAATGACAATATTTTAACAATATCTTCCACACGTGATGAGATAGCTAATGCCGAGATTAAAACACAAAAATTTAGCTATAATGATAGCGAGCTTAAATTAGCGTTGAATTCAAAATTTTTAAAAGATGCTATTCAAAGTTTTGATGATGAGATAAAGTTATCATTCACTGCTGATAAGATGCGAATTGTTATAACATCACAATCAAATCCTAAACTTTATCATTTAATTACACCGCAAAGAGGTTTTTAATGAAAATTGAAATTTACGGAAGTGAAATTAAATTGGGTCAATTTCTCAAAAAAATAAACCTTTGTCGCACCGGCGGAATGGCTAAAATATTTTTGTCATTTCACAAAGTAAAAATAAACGATAGAATCCCTAAAGGCCGGAATGCTACTATTAGAGTAGGCGACACAGTTTGAATTGATGATCAAATCTATTTAATAAGAGAAGCGATTAATGAATAACGGCCTAATAAGTATCCAAAATTAAAAACCAACGGAAGTTGGTTTTTAAAAATTTAATTAAATAATTTCTACTTATTTTCAGAAATATTTATGCATTTTGATTGTTGAAGATTTTTATTTTTGCGGCTTATGTATTTAATTCTATATACTGCCTTTCAAAAAGCACATAGGGCAATTGGAATAACAAATCCTAAAGCGAAAATTAATATATCTAAAACAATAATTATTCCTTTATTATTTCCTTTATAAAAGAAAGGATTTTTAAAATCTAGAAATGTATAAATAATAACACCATGATTTTCCTTAATTTTATTAAATGTTGCAAAGTACAAAATAAATGCAAACATGAAGTATCCAAACAAAATTAGCATTGCTGTTAAAATTGTTTTAAAAGTTATTTTTATTTGTTTTTTAATTAGAAATAAACCAATAAAACCAAGGGTAGGATTAATTGCATGAGTTGTTAGGGATTTGATTGCATTAACTCAATTTTCTCATGTTTCTCTTCGATATGAAATTAAGGTTCAATAAATTAAAAAAGTAACTGTAATTAATACAACAGAGATAAAAAACATTTGTTTTGCTTTTTCATTTTTTGGTTTTAGTGCCACTGAAATTAGGGTTGCAGCTAATAAAAAGTTTGATAAATAGGTAAAATAGAATAATGATGAAAAACGTTTAAAAACTAAATATAAAGTTGGTATTTCATTGTCAAAATTGTCCTTTTCTTTGTATGAAAGAATATTAATGATCAAAAAACCCAGTGATGTTAATCCCACAAAAATGCCAAAAATTAAGTTAATAGTATTGTTTTTGCTAAGTTTATTTTTTGCTTCTAGCATATAATATACCTCCGTAATTAACTGTGTAAAATTATAATAAAATAAAATTTTCATATTACTTAAAAAATAATTATTAACTTTAAAGTGTTGTTAAAGTAATATTGTAAAATAAGCGTCTCTAAAAATGATAAAAACAGGTAATTTAGTTTATCTAATTTATTTTCCAAATGTGAATATGAACAAAAATTAAAAAAAAAATTAATTTAATATAAAATATTAAAGATACTGTTTTACAAAATTAAGGAGATAATAATGCCAGGAAGAGATCAATTAACAGGTCAAAAACCATTGAGTGGAAACAAGAGATCACATGCTTTGAATACCTCAAAAAGAACATTTGACCTTAACTTGCAAAAAGTAACTGTTTTAACTGAAAATGGCACAAAGAAAACTGTTAGAGTAACAGCAAAAAATGCTAGAACTTTAAAAAAATACGGTTTAGTAGCTTAATTCATATGTATAATAAGTTCTTGGAATTCCCAAGAATTTTTTATTATAAATTATTATATTATAAGGAAATAAAATGAAAAAAATTAGCCTATTTGTTGTTGCTGAAAAAGGTGAGATAGACATTCTAAATAATATTTTCTTTTTGGAAGATAATTTATTTGAAAATGAGAATACAAGCTTACATTTGTGCTTATCAAATTATTCAAAAAAAGAATTTGCATTATTGTATTGCGGTGTTGGTAAGGTTAATTCCTCATTTAGCTTAACACAAAGCATTGCTAAGTTAAAAGAAAAAGATTATCAGGTTGAAAAGATTGTTAATATTGGGCCGGCGGGTTGCATTTTAGATGTTAATGTTGGCGATGCTTTTATCATTGAAAATTCATATTATTTTGATGTTGATCTGACTAAATTACCGAATTACAAGCTAGGCCAATTACCTAATAATCAATACAAGTTTATGACAAATTCCATTTTATCTAAGGAAGTTAATAGCATTTTAGGTCTAAAAAACACTGATTTATTGTCTGCTGATAAGTTTTTTTCTAAAAATGATATTGAAAAAATTAAGGATAATTTTGAAAATATTGGGATCTTAGATATGGAGGCTTGTGCTTTAATACATTGCGCTAATTTATTAGGAATAAGAATTGCTGTTATAAAGGTAGTGTCAGACTTCTTACATAAAAATGAAAATTTTTATATTACTAAAAAAAGTGTATGAAAAGAGAAAATATTTTTGATTTTTAAACAATTATTGGAGGAGTTATAAAATAAAATGAAATACGTAGACGTCCATACCCATCCTTTTAAGGAATATTATGATGAACCATATAGTGTTATTTTAGATTGAAAGAAGCAAGATATGGAAAAGCTTTTTATTGTAGGCACTTCGAAAAACGATTCAGTTGAAGTTATTAATTTATGCAAAAAAGATAAAGAATTTTTACACCCAATTATTGGGATTCATCCTACTGAAGCAGTTGGAAGTAGCGATGGCAATTTTATTGAGTCTATTATCAATGATGATGTTATTGCTATTGGTGAAATTGGACTTGATTATCATTATGATAATTCTCCAAGTAAAGAAATTCAGAAGGAAAGTTTTATTTCACAATTAAATGTAGCTAGAAAACACGGCATTTCTGCAATGCTTCATGTTCGTGAAGCCTTAGACGATGCTTTTGAAATAATTAAGAATTCTGAATTTAATGATATAAATATTATTTTTCATTCCTTTAGTGGGGATCTTGATTTTGTTAAGAAAACATTGCCTTATAAAAATATATATTATTCAATTTCTGGCGTAGTAACATTTAAAAATGCAAGAGCTTTACAAGAAGCTGTTATTAATATTCCTATTGATAGAATTTTGTGTGAAACAGATACACCATATTTAGCGCCAACACCGATGCGCGGTAAACCAAATATTAGTCCATATGTCAAATATACATACCAATTTATTGCCAATCTTAAGGGTATAGATGAGGAGTTACTTGTAAAGCAGGTAAGACTAAACATTAGAAAGGTTTTTGGTGTATAGAAAATGCAAATAAGGGCTAAAAAAAGTTTTGGGCAAAATTTTTTAATTAATAAAAAAATTCAACAAAAAATCGTTGAATCAGCTGACGTGGAAAATGAAAACGTTATTGAAATTGGGCCTGGTTTGGGGGCGATTACAAACTTGTTGATTGATAAGGTAAAAAGTCTTGAAGCATATGAATTAGATAAAGATTTATATGATATATGAATTAACAAGGAAGTACCAAAAAATATTAAGTTTTTAAATAAAGATTTTTTAGATGCTGATTTGGTCTCAAAATTTAAAAAAGTCGTTGTCGGTAATATTCCTTATAATATTACATCTCCCATTATATTTAAATTAATTGATAATTATAAATATGTTAAACATGCTGTTATAATGGTGCAAAAAGAAGTGGGGGATAGATTAATTGCAAAGCCTAATTCAAAAACCTATTCTAAATTAAGTGTTGCGCTTCAAAGTATTGCTAATGTTTCAAAGGTTATTGTTGCAAAACCTTCTGATTTTAATCCCAGCCCAAAGGTTGATTCGATGGTTGTAAGAATTGATTTTGCTGATAATATAGATTTTGAATTATCGCCCTTTTTAGATTTTTTAAAATTATGTTTTCAATTCAAGAGAAAAACATTAATTAATAATTTGATATTAAAATATAATAAAAGCACTGTTTTATTAATATTAAAGAGATTGAATATTCATCCAATGTCTAGACCTGAAAATATTGGTGTAAATGACTATAAAAAGCTCTTTTTTGAGTTTTTAAATTGTTTTTAATCAAAGTTATTAATAAAAAAATATATGCTTTATAATTAAATTATATTTCATAAAAAAATATATTAGCATGCAACCCACAAGCATGCTTTTATTTTTTATTTCAACACATTTTGATCACTTTATTTAATATAAAGAAGTACCTATTAAACATATAAATTATGTTTTGATATATATGTAACAATAATTTTCATTGCTTTATTTTATATTTAAAACATTAAGAAACTGGGTTTGAACCCAGTTTAGTGTTTTAAAATCTTAACGATAAGCAGCTTAGTCCGCCATCTAATTTTTTATATTCAGATGTATCACAAGTAATAACCCTGTAAATTCCTAAATCTTGAATTGCTTTTAGAGTATGTGGATATCCTTCTGGTACAATCACTGTCTCATTAACTCAAATGCAATTAGCAGCATATGCTTCGCTTTTATCAACAATAATTTGATTAAATTCTTTAAATGTTGGGTAGTGTATAAATTCCCCAGAAATTAACAGATTATTATGTTCTAGATAATTAACACCAGTCTTTAGATGTAGCATTTCTGTCATAGGAACTGGAATGCATTTTTTTCCTACACTAGCTAAAATATTATGAAATTGTCGAATACCTTCGCGGTTTGTTCTATCAGACATACCAACGTAATAAGTATCTTTAACCATCATAACATCACCACCATCAAGCGTTCCAGGGGCTTCGATTTTAAAAATGTGGTCTTTGTCAAAGAATTTTTCTAGATATGTCAGCATTTCATATTTTTCGCCATTACGTGATGCTGCACCAGGATTAGATAATATTGCAATTTCTCCTGTAACAATTACAGCTGTGTCTTCAACAAAACATGAGTCAGGAAAATCTTCATTTTTTGGACAAATGGTAACATTTACGCCGCAGCTTTTTAAAGCATCAATATATTTTTCGTGTTGAATTAGAGCTAGACTATAAATTGGCTTCCCTAATTCAGGAGCCGATGTTATTCCCATTGTCATTGAAGAAGCTGGTGTCTTAACTATAACATTTTTAAATTTATCTTTCATTTGATCTTTCATTTTTAAGTACTCCTAAAATTAAGTAGTTGTGAATTAATTGTATTTTATTCACAATTTAATTTTATCTAATGAAATAAATAAAAAAACGCATTCGCGTTTTTTTGGTCATTTTATTGAAATGGCGCGCCCGGCAGGAGTCGAACCCGCAACCTCTTGGGCCGTAACCAAACACTCTATCCAATTGAGCTACGGGCGCATTAAATGGAGCCACCAACCGGATTCGAACCGGTAATCAAGGTGTTGCAGACCTATGCCTTGGCCATTTGGCTATGGTGGCAACACTATACATTGCTTTATAATTATAAACTTTTTATTATTTTTTTTAACAATATTTGTAAATTCATTAATTAGCATGAAAAATGAGCCACTAATATTTTGAGCTTGTTTAAGTATACATTTTGCATAATTTCTGATAAAAAAATATAAAAAAATAGTTCTACTAGGA
>NZ_JBSQAW010000007.1:0-42711 GCF_053851555.1 Mycoplasma sp. 3398
TTCTTTTCTTGTTCTTTGCCTTCTTCATTCTTTTTAGGATCTTCTGGTTTCTTTTGATCATCTATTTTAGGATCACTAGGTTTTTTATCATTATTTGAACTGCAAGAAATAACAGTTGCAGCTGTTATAAAAGGTATTGAAATGCTTGCTAATGTTAATAAAATTTTGTTAGATTTCTTCATGATATCTCCTTAGATAAAATTTTTATATACAAAACAAAATTATAGTTTTTTTTTTTTTTTGCAAAATTTGGTAGCAAAATAGCAAGAATTTGTTTTTTTGTATGCCATAACATATTATTTTAGCTTTACTACGAATTTGCTATTATCAAAAACATATGCAAAAATAAAGGTATCATTATCATTAACTTGTTCGTCAAATAATTATATTTATGAGAATTTTACAATTAAAATTAACTTAAAAAATGAGATAATGTTGTTTCCAATTTAAGGCATCTCTTTAATCAGACTCAATTTCTCAGTAGACACAAATGATAAATAACAAAAAAATAACCAAACATCAGATACAAAAATTTTTTCAATTATTTTGTTGTTTGGTTATTTTTATATAATAAATTTAAATTTGTGTAATTACCATTCTCAAATCTCTTAATAAAAAGTAAGCTAGAAATTAATTTACACAAAAAATTCTTACACTTCCTTATTAAAAAGATTTAAATTATGTTCCTTATTTTTATACTTAAATGGAGGGCTATAGGAAAGCAAAATTACTTTTGCTACCTTTTTTATTTTTTTTAAAAAATCAAGCTTTAAGTTAAAGTTTATTTAATTTTTTAAGCTAAACGATACCTCTTAACTTCTGAAAAATTTATTAATCTAATAGCATTTCAGCATTCCCTTAGTGAATTTATGAAATGTTTATGCATTATTTTATTGCTTCTTTATTTTTTGAAGTTCTTTTTCTTTAACAGATACATTTTCTTCTTCTAATTTTAATTCTTTTTCATTTTTTAGAATTTGTTTTTTTATATTATCACTTTCGCTAAGAATATTTTTAATACTTAAATCAGCATCGTTTATTGTTTTAATTATTTCTTGATTAAGACTATAAATATCATTAAATTTATTTTTTGCTTTCTCTAATTTTTGCTGTTTTAGATTAATTTCAATAGCTATTTTTTCTAATTCCTTTTGTGCTTCTTTGAGTTTATATTTTTCATTATTTAGTTTCAGTAAAGCAGCGTCATTTTTTTGCTTAGCATTTTCATATTCTTTTTGTTTTTTATTTGTTAAATTATTATTATTATTATTATTATTATTATTATTATTATTTGTTTTATTGATAGCTTTTTCAATATCTTGCAGTTTTTTTATTATTCGCTCTACTTCTTTAGTTTTTTGGCCTACATTTTCAAACAAACTTTGAACTTTATGATTAGCACTATTTAATTCATGTTGAACTTTTTGCAATTCTATATTATTCTTGTTAGCTTTTTGCACAGATGCATTTTTATTAGAAGCTAGCAGTTCACGTCTTTTATTTAAATCACTTAATTCGTTACTTTTTTGATTTAACACATCAGTTTTTAAAGAAATATCATTGTTAATACTTTCAAGCGCCTTCATTAATCTCTTATTATTCATAAAAGAATTTTGCTTTTGCACTTCAACATTACTTTTACTTTTCTCATTTTTAGCTACTTCTTTTTGCTTTTCATCCACAATTTTTTTTGCGTCCCTTAGGCTTTGTTCCAATGCAGCTAAAATATCATTAGAACTATTTAATGCATTATTAGCATCTTGAATCTCTTGATTTTTTGTTATTCATTTTTCCTTAGTTAATCTTAAATTGTTTTCTGCATCTTTTCTACGTTTTTTAGCTTCAGCGGCTTCTGCTCTTGCCAATTGTAATAATTCAAACTTATCATTCTTTTGCTTCTCTTTGATTGCTACATTAGCATCAGCTTCTTTTAGTTTTTTTTCAGATTGGGCTTTTCTTTCAATATTTTCGTCTTTTTCTTTAGTTAACTCCAACAGTCTTTTCTCTGCTTGTAATATTTTTCCATCAAAATCTCAATATTCTTTTACTACTGGCACAATTTCCTTTTCGAGTTTTTTCTTTTTTTCTTCCCATTCTGCCAATTCTTTTTGTGCCCTTTCATAATCTTTCTCAATACTACTCTTTTCAGATTGAAGTCGATCAATTATCTCTCAAATTCTATCCTCCGCCGCAACTCCTCCATCACCAATACCAGTATCAGATCCATTGGCCTCAGCAATTCTATCTAATGTTTTATGATAATCACTTATATTTTTATTATATGAATCAATTAGTTTCTTATTTTTTTCAACCAATTCAGATACTTCTCCGATCTTGATTCTCATAGATGTACGATTATTCCCTAGTTCAACTAGGTTATTTTCTAATAATTTTTTTTGATTAGTAAATTCAGCTATATCTAATTTTTTTTGTTTTATTTCTTCTAAATTTTGCTTAATTCTTTTTTCGATATTTATAGAACTTTCAGCAGCACCATCTTTAAGATCATTTGCGAGTTTTAAATTTTGTTTCAAAATTTCATATTCAATGTTTAACTGGTTAGCATAACGATCTTTATCGATTTCGTCATTTCTAATATCAGCAATCAATTTTTCTATTTTCTTAATGGTTTCATCAACTAATTTTATTTCATTACCTAGTTTATTAATCTCTTCATTTTTTTGCTTTTTATTTTTTTTAATTTCATCTAATTGTGTTTGTAAGTTATTTTGTGTATCTTGAGCCTGTTTCAATAATCTTTTTGATTCTTCCAATTCATTATTTATTTGATTAAAATTTTGCTCTTTTTCTTGATATTCACGTTTAGAATTTTCAATTTGTTTTAAGATGTTTTTTTGATTGTCCTTTGCTTTTACTAGATTATTATTTGCTTCCTCTAATTCTTTAAAAATACGACCTGTGTCAATGGAAATTTCTTCTTCAAGTCTACTTGCTTCTTGAACTTGATTGTTTAGTTCAATGTTGGCAGAAATAAGACTATTCAGTTTTTGAGTTGTCTCACTTACTTCCTGCTTTGCATCATTAAGTTGTTTATTTGCTTGATCTAGTTGTTTTTGAGCATTATTTAATTCATTATTTATTCTATTTTTATCACTATTAAGAGCAATTATAGTATTATTAGCTTTTTCTGATTCTTTTTTAGCTTCTTCTAATTCCTTAGTTTTCTTTGCCAAATCATTATCTATATCAATAGCGTTAGAAGTTAAAGATTCAACGCTTTCTTGAGCATTTTTAACCTTATTTTTAGCTTTTTCTAGTTTCCTATTTGCTTCATTTAATTCTTTGGTTAGTTTATCTAACTCATTATTCGCATAAATAACGCTATTTTCTAATTCTTGTTTATTTTGCTCCGCATCTTTTTTTGATTTTTCAAGCGCTTTTATTTTTTCTTTAATAAGTTGAAGTTGTTTTTCCAAAGCTTCCTTATTTTTCCTGGTTTTATTTAGTTTTTCATTAGCCTTGTTTAATTCTTCTGCCTTAGAAATTACATCCCTATTTTTTAATAAATCATTTTGCTTTGCTTTCTCTAGTTCGCTGTTTGTTTTATCTAATTCATCTTGTGAATATTTTTGCTCAGCTTTTAAGGTTTTAAATTGATGAATAAAAACAATTTTATTATTATAAACCATCTGGAATTCATAATCAGTATTAGGAGATAACGGTTTCTCATTATTTATCCCAAAATGCATATTTTCGCTATTTTTTCCGACTGTGTAAGACTTTCTAACTATTTCATATGGTGTTTTTTTGGCATAAAATAAAACTAAAAATGTTCTATCCATATTATCATTTTCATCAATATTTTTCAAATTAAACACTGCTGAGTTTGAAGCAATTTTCTGGTCCTTTATTTTTAAACCTTTAATATCATTTGCGCTATTAACTCCATTTTTATTGGCATTTAAGAAATAATAAGCAACCAAAGCGCCTGTTGCAACGATTGATAGTGAAAGGGATAAAGCTAAAATAATGTTGCCACGTCTTTTCTTTTTTTGTTTGTTTTCGCTGGTGTTTTCCATAAATTTATACTCTTTCTTTTTTTAAGCTATCATTTTCAAATATTTTTCAATTTTTATAGGTTATATGTTACATTTTTTTTTTTTTTTTCGCAAAGTTGCTTATTTTGTAAGGCTATCATTATTTATAATAATGATAAAATTTGTATATGTTTTAGCTTATTTATCCAATATATTCATGCTTTTTAACCCTGGGTAATAAAAAAGAGGCAACTGCCTCTCTCTAAAATAATTTACTTTTAAAACAGGAATTCTTACATCTTCTTATTTTAAAATTTATTGTAAATAATTTCATTGCTTTCATCATCATTTGAATATTTATTATTCAAATGGGATTTAGATTTAGATGAATCAAAACCTGAAATTGTCAAATATTCTTGTGTATCATCATCTGTATGATTTTCGATTTCACTATTTGTGAGTTTAAAATCATTTTCTTCTTTATTGTTGGTTCTATTTATTCCTGTAGCAATTACAGATACATAAATTTCACCAAGTTTTTCTGCTTCTTCATTAGCAGGAGAACCAACGCCGAATATAACATCAATATTTTCGCCAGCAACATTCTTTAAAACATCAATTGCGGCTTCAAAATCATTGATAGTACTATTTCTTGATGACGAAAAATAAACTATTGCCTTAGTGATACCTTTTATATTACTTTCTAAAATAGGACTGCTTATCGCATTATGCATTGCTTTCTGCGCCGCATTTTCACCAGTTGATTGTCCGATTCCTACAATGGTTTCGCCACTGTTTTTAATTAACGTTTCTAGGTCGGCTAAGTCCAAATTAATCAAACCAGGTACAGCTATAATATCGACAACAGTTCTAATAAATTGCTTAACAATATTATCTGCAACCTTAAAAGCATCCTTAAAAGAAATTTCGCCAAAAGATTCTTTCAATTTATCATTTGAAATAATAATATAAGAATCTACATTTTTCTTTAATTCTTCAATCCCTTGGAGTGCAATCTGACTTCGCTTTTTTCCTTCAAATGAAAAGGGTGTAGTTACAATTGCTATTACCAAAGAATTTTGTTCTTTAGCTAATTTGGCAATCACAGGGGCTGCTCCAGTACCGGTGCCGCCACCCATCCCAGCAGTAATGACCACTAGGCTAGCATTTTTTATCTTTTCCTTTATTTCATGTGTTGAATGCTCGGCAGCTTGTCTTCCAATTTCTGGATTAGCACCAGCCCCGATACCTTTTTTATCACCTAATTGTAGTGTTAGTGATTTATCAAATTTATCTAGAATTTGTCTATCTGTGTTTGCAACAACAAATTCTAATCCATCAATTTTTGTATCAAGAAGACTTTGAATACTATTATTTCCACCACCACCAACACCGATAACCTTAATATTAGCAACGGAATTGAAATTTTCAAATTCTGGCATGGCAGTACTCCTTACTTTTTTCTACTTTATCTTTAATTTAACTAAATTATATAAATAAAATTGATTTTATTTTTTGTAATTAAAAGAATATCCTTTTTCCTCTCGTTTATTTACGTCTAAAATAAATAATTCAGAGGTTATAGTCATTTCTTTAATAGTATTTTGTCTTTTGTTAACAAGATTAATAATTCCCATCATTTCATAACTAATAACATCAATTGCGCAATAAGCTTTGTCTGATAAATAACTTAAAATTTTAAAGTTTTTAAACGTTTTTATAGTTTCTAGGAATTTGCTATTACTTACATTAAAATTAACTTTTATATTAATATCTTTTATATTTTTTAAAAAAGATTCAACATAATCATTAATTTTTTTTAAATAATATCCCAGAACTTTTTTAAATAATAAATTATTGCCAGAATTTAAGTTACATTGCCATAAATTAAATTTAGTATAAGCTATTTTTTTGGTAGTTTTCAATTGTTTAGCAATGAATTCAATTAAATAATCTATTCCTAAATTAACATTTTTTTTAATTATAACTACATCATTTTTTAAAACATTTAATTTCAAGCTGTAATCATCTAAATAAATTTGGGTAGCTATTCCAGAATCTCTTTGTTGATTAAAATAAATATTTTTAAGGAATTCATAGTCATAAATTTTTAAAATATTTAGGTTATTTTTCTTAAATAGATTAAAAATGTTTTTAGCAACATTTCATTCTAAAAGATTAAGACTTATTAATTGATTGTTATTATCATTATTTAGATATGAGTAATCAAATAAGTAATTACTATTTGATTTTTCTAAGTAGTATAGTTTCTTGGCTAATTCATAATTAGTTAGCTTTTGATTACTTTTATTAGAAATTATTTTCTTATTAATTTTCAAAAAAGGTGAATCTTGAATAACTACAACAACATTTTTTATTGTCAAAGATATGGTTGCTTCAATTTCTTTTTTAGTTTTGCAAATAAATGAATCTAACTCAAATAGGTTAAAAATTGTGCTACTAATGCTTCTTTTATAAATCAAAATATTTCCAAAAGAATTTTGCTCTATAACCTCAACAGAAAAACTGCTGACCTCAAATTTGTATGCTATAATAACACTTTTCTTCATAAATTAACCTATTTTTGTTATCACTCTCATTTTTGCGCTACGTGATCTTTTATTATTCTCAAATTCGCTTTGAGAAGGAAAAATAATTTTTTGTTTTCACTTTAATTCAGTCTGAACTGGCAATCTTTTTAATTTAGGATCTACATAATTTAAATTTTGAAAGAATCTTTTGACTTTTGCATCTTCCTTGCTATGAAAGGTTATAATAGCTAACTTGCCGTTAACATTTAATAAATCTATAACCTGATTTAGCAAATCATCTAATGCATTTAATTCATCATTAACCGCAATCCTTAAAGCTTGAAATACAGCTTTCGATGGATTCTTTTGTCTAACAATTTTGGCTGGTAATGCTTTTTTAATAATTTCATTTAATTCAAAAGAAGTACTAATTGGTCTATTTTTAACAATTGATTTCGCAACTATTCTTGCTAGCTTTACATCACCATAATCGTATAAAATTTGTGCAATTTTATCTTCTTCTCACTCATTGACTATTATATGTGCATTAAGTTCTGCATCCAAATCCATTCTCATATCCAGTTTTGTATCCTGTGAATATGAAAAACCTCTTCTAGCATCATCTAGTTGTGGACTAGATACGCCTAGATCAACTAAGATTCCATCAACTTTTTCAATATTAAGTTTCGCTAATTCTTCTTTCAAGAATCTAAAATCACTCTTAACTAATATAAAAAGGTCACTCACTAATTTTAATTTTTGTTCGGAATCACGTATTGCTTCAATATCTTTATCAAAGCAAATAAGTCTCCCGTTACCTTGGTCTTTTATTTTTTTTAAAATTTCAACACTATGTCCAGCTCTTCCTAAAGTTAAATCAAGATAAATCCCATTTGGCTTAATGTCTAATGAACTAACTACTTCATTTAGCAAAACAGGAATATGTTTTTCTATAATTTAACCCCTTGTTCAAATAATTTCTGAGCTAGATTATTAATGTCAATTTCATCTTCGAAATATCTTTCTTTTGCATCATAAACTTCTTTTGCAAAAAGTTCACAGGTGTTTCCTGATCCGATGAAGACAACATCCTTTTTGATAGTGGTTTTAAAAGCTAAATGTTTCGGAATAATAATACGATTTGACTTATCTGGCACAACTAATTCTGTATTTGCAAAGATAAATCTACTTAATTCTCTCAAATCTCTATTAAGCAAATTATTATCCTCAAGTTTAGATTTTAGTTTTTCAAACTCAACCTTATCTCTCAAAACTAATTGTTTGTCAAAACCAATTGTGATAAAAAATTCCTTTCCTAAATCATTAAGTATTTTAGGCGGAATGACAACTCTTAACTTGTCATCTAAGCTTCGCTCGTATTTACCATACATTTCCACTTCCTCCCACTATCAACCAAATTTTACTATTTTTATAAACTATTTTTTGAAAAAAGTATTTTTTTAATAAAAAGCGACAAATTTATATTTTTTAAAATTAACAAATGAATAATTAATAATTTAGAAAATTACTTTTTTACTAAAATTTGCTAAAATAATTTACATGCTGGTTTAGCTCAGATGGTAGAGCAACTGATTCGTAATCAGTGGGTCGGGGGTTCGATACCTCTAACCAGCACCATAATTGCCGATAATACGAGATATGATGGTGCTTATATAAATAAATTAAAAATTTTTATTAAGAAATATTTTTTTAGGTTATAATAATTAAGCATTTACTTATATGAGTGCCGACTTAGCTCAGCGGTAGAGCAGCTGGCTGTTAACCAGTTGGTCGTTGGTTCAATCCCAATAGTCGGCGCCAGTATGGCCCTATGGTGAAGTGGTTAACACATATGGTTTTCATCCATACATGCGTGGGTTCGAGTCCCGCTAGGGTCACCATTTGGAGAATTAGCTCAGTTGGGAGAGCATCGCCCTTACAAGGCGAGGGTCGTGGGTTCGAGCCCCTCATTCTCCACCATTTGTAAATCACCAATAAATAATGCCCTCACGGCATTTTTTTATGTTTATTTGTTATCCACTAATTTAAGTGCATAACAAATAAACCAACATAATAAGATTTTTAACTATAAAAAAAAGTAATTGCGATTACCGCAATGAATTATCATATATGAAATAATTGCATCAATATAAAAATCACAAGCACCCAAACTAACTGCTTTAAAATTCAATTTATGCTCTAAATTCTTAAGGGTTTTATATTGACTGCCAATGCCTGAAAACATTTCAAATAATTTTATTTTCCTCATAACATATTAAGTTTAGCGCGCAATTTGAATTATATTAATTATTTTTTCATTATAAAATTTAAAATAAAAAAGAAAGGCATTTATAGCCTTTCTAAACAACATATTTAATGATATGGTGCGCGAGGAGGGACTTGAACCCTCACGCCGGAAGCATTAGTGCCTAAAACTAACGTGTCTGCCAATTTCACCACTCGCGCATATATGGTGCCGTTTATAGGACTTGAACCTACGACCTACTGATTACAAGTCAGTTGCTCTGCCAACTGAGCTAAAACGGCTTACTTATTTAATGCTATATTATTATATATAATTTTTTTGTTATTTAATAAAAAAAGTAGCATATATTTTAATTTTTTGAAATATGATTCAAAACACCTATTTTTATTTTATACACTTTTATAAATTAGTAAATTAGTGTTTTTTATAAAATAAAGAGATATTTTTTAACTAGCAAATCAAGTAAAACTTGTCTCATGATAAATATGGTAATCTTCGTTAATACATAAATCCAACACTTAATTTAAAAACTAAGAAGATAAAGCTTTTGATATTCAGTTATCTCATCAATAACCCCTTCAATTGACTAAATAATTTAAAAATGATATAATAAATTACATTGAGGAAAAATGTTTTTTAAGATTAATAAAAAAAGAGGAGAATCAAGTTTTTTTGCAATTAAAAAATTTGCAAAAGAACATAATATTAAAAAGATTGGTCATAGCGGTACTCTTGATCCGTTAGCCCAAGGTCTTTTAATAGTTGCTAGTGATGATGATACAAAAGTTTTGCCATGACTTATTAATGATACAAAACAGTATTTTGTTGAAGCTTCACTTCATTGCTCTTCTAAAAGTTATGATGAAGGTGAAGAAGTTATTTTTTTAAAAAATAAAAAAATGATTACCAAGGAGCAATTAGAAAATGCGCTAAAACATTTTAAAAATCAAACCAAACAAATTCCTCCAGTTTTTTCGGCCAAAAAAATAAATGGACAAAGAAGTTATGATTTAGCTAGAAAAAACATAGATTTTTCATTAGCAGAATGTAATATTAAAATACACAACTTGGAGTTAATAGATTTTAACTATCAAAAACAATCATTCATCATTAGGACAAAAGTATCAAAAGGAACTTACATAAGGTCATTAATTCATGATATTGGAACATATCTTGAAACGGATGCTGTTGTAAATATTTTAAAGCGAGAGAAAATTGGGAATATCAAATTAAATGAAAGTCTCGATTTTGAGCAAATCAATAACATAAACTCTCTTTTTAGAGTAAAATTATATACACTTACACATTTTGAAGTGAAATTAATAAAGTCAAAATCGGTTTTTTTCGATAGATTTAAAAACTTTAACGGAAAAGGCCTTTTTACATTTAATAATCAAATAATTGGTTGAGGACAAATAAATAACGGTTTCATAACCTTCGACAAGGTTTTATTCAACCGTATATTTTCATTGCCTAGTTAAGAGGTTAAAATGAATAACAAGTACAAGATGGTTGTGTTTGATATAGACGGTACATTGCTACCATTTGGCATAGATGAACTTTCTCTAAGAATGAAAGAAATGTTTCGCAAATTAAAAGATGCAGGTTATATTAATGTGCTTTGTTCAGGACGTGATATTTTTACAGTCGGAAAACAAATACATAATCCATATGTTGATTATTTTATTGGTGCAAATGGAACATTTATTTTAGATTTAAAAACTAATGAATACATATTTGAACAAACTATTGATTATAATGATTTTGTAAAGTTCAGATTATTTGCTAATGAAAGAAAGATACCATTTTCATTTGTAGGATATAAATGGGGCTATTATAATGATTTATTTAATCTAAATCACTGATTCTATCTACCTTATAAAGATAAATTTATATCAGAAAAAGAATTCGAAACAAAAAATGATAAAAACTATCTAATCACTGTTAGCACAAATAATCCCGAATATTGATCTAAGCAACTTAATATTTTATTCGAACACCATAATATGAATATGTGAGTTTTAGCAACATGACCTGGGGGAATATTTCTTTCAGCCAAAGGCATTACCAAGGCCGTGGGTCTAGAAGTATTGGGCAAACTGTTGGATATTAAGCCAAGTGAAATGGTTGCATTTGGTGATTCTGAAAATGACATTGAGATGCTAAAACTAGTTGGTTTAGGGATAGCTATGGGAAATGGAGAAGATACCACTAAAGATGTTGCTAATGAAATTTGTTTACCTGTTACTGAAGATGGACCATATTTCAAACTAAAAGAAAAAGGGTTTTACGAGTAATCGTAAAATTTTTATTTATTTTTAAAATTATTAATTAAAGTAAAATTATTAATATGAAAATTTTTGAATGAAATTTTAAACAAATTTTTGAAATAAATAATGACTTAATTATGGTTTTAGGCAGTTTTGAAACTCTTCATCTAGGGCACTATGAATTAATCAAAATTGCAAAGGACCTAAAAAATTCAGGGGCAAATTACAAATTAGCAATTATGCTATTTAACCAACCATATAAAAAGTCGAAAATACATGAAAACAAGGCCTTCCAAGTCCAAACAAGACTATATACATTATTTAATTTAGGATTCGATTTCGTATTTTTGGTTGATGTTAATGAAGATACAATGAATGTTTCACATTATGATTTTTGCAATAATTTAAAAAATAATAACGTTAAATATGTTGTATGCGGTAATGATTTTTATTTTGGCTTTCGTAGAAGTGGCGATGTTAATTACCTTAAAAAAAATTTTGAAGTCTATACAGCAAACGAACGAAAGATTAATAAAAGAAAAATTTCCTCAACATTAATAAATGAATTAATTGATGAAGGCAACATTTCGGCAATAAATAATCTACTTATTGAAAAATATGCTTTTATTACCAATTTTGAGAAATTTCATTTTAAATATCCTGAAAATATCAAAAAAATTAAATCAGGAATTTATATTACAAACGTTGTAATTAATGATATAGAATATCACGGTTTAGTTAAAATTGGCATAAAAAATGATGAAGGTTTTGATAATGTTGCCTATCTTTTAGATCTTGATATAATTCCAAGCAAGTATCAAGAAATATTTGTCGAGTTTGAAGCATTAATAAGATATATCAGTCTTAATCATGAAAATAAAATTCAAGACAGCGATATACAAATTGCCAAAAAATGATTTGCTAAATAAATTAAATTTGGATACTGTGGATAATTTTGTATAAATCAGTCTCAAACTTATTTTGAAGGTAATATAGAAAATTTTGTGTAAATTTATCTCTGGCTTACTTTTTATAGTAAGAGATTTTTGAGATTAGCAATTACTAAAATCTAAATTTATTATGCAAAAAACAACCAAACAACATGACAAAATTGGAGAATTTTTCTTCCAAATATGTTGTTTGGCGGTACTGTAGATAATTTTGTGTAAAAATCTTCTATTAAATATTTGCTATTTAGTGATCTCTACACAAAATTATCTACGATAGCATTTTAAAGCACGAATGCTATAGACTTTCAATAAAATCATCAATTTTTTGACTAAATTCGGTGGTTTTTAATTTATTGAAAAAAGGCATACCAATAACTCTTCAATTACCATTATTTGGCACAAGATTGATGTCACTGTTTATCAAGCTCAATAAATTCGCTTTCCAATTATCATGTTCGATTAGATGTGTACCTTTAGGTTCGACAAATACTTGCGAACTTATTTTATTGGTTTTGAAATAAAGAAGAAAATCAGGTTCAAAACGATCACCACTATCAAAATCATAAAGTGCAAGATCACTAAAACGTTCATTTCTAACTAAATAGAATTCAATATTTTTGTTTTCGAGTCGCTTTGCATAGTTATCACTAAATCATTTGACAAATTCTTTTTCTTCACTTGTTCCATAATTTTCATTAAAAACATATCATTTTTTAGAACTAAGATCCATTCTAAGTTTTTCGCTTGCTTTACTTTGAGGGTTACCATTTCCGTCTTCATCCTCAACATTAGCAACATATATTAATTTATCTTCAATAACATCTTTAAGATATTTAGGACGTAGAACTTTTTCACCTACACTTGCATCTTTAAGCGAATAAAGATAATTTTCAATTTGTTTAAACGCAGCCATAACAGCACTAAAAATATCTCTTCCACTTATTTTTGCTTTCGAGTCATTAGACTTAAAGATAATTTTAACATTTGAACCTAGATAATCAGATGAAGTTAAAAATTCTTGAAGTGATTTAAGATTAGAAAACTTAGATTTTAGAAAATCAAACTTCAGTGTTTCAAAATAAAGCGCACAGCCCTCAAGAATGTGATATTCAACATCTTGAAGATTAAGTTGTTGAACAATTTTAAGTTCTTCTATTTCATTATCTGATTGTGTGTCTAAATCAAAAAGTTTTTCCTCATTAGCCTTAATTTGTTTAACTTTAAAATCAATAGTTTTAGTAAAATTAACTTTATCTTGCTCGCTTGGCATACTATTTTGTTTTGGAACTCTTTTGTTAGTTCAAACTAAAGCATTTTGAAAAAATTCTGAATTTTTAAATTCTTCTTTGAGTTTAATTTCAACTACTTTACCATTATCATCATCAATAAGACCAGTTTGTTTAAGTGTATTTTGAAGGTCATTGATATAGCGTGAATCGTTTTTGCAGTGATAATAAAGAGTTTCTAGAACACGATATTTATTGCTTAAGTCTGCATCGAATTTTCGTTTGTTTCGATTTTGCTCATCATTGTTATACACAAAAGGACAATAACGGGCTCCACGTCCAATTAATTGAGCTTCTTTGATTGTATACTTGTTGGTTTTTACACGTGTATTTTCTTGACGTTCATCATGCAGTCTAACAATGTCAAAAAGGTTAAGCACATCTCAACCCTCGTTTAGTTGATCAACTACAAAAATACCTCGCAAGACATTGTCTTTATCTTCCAACGTATTGAGTAACACTTGCATTTGTGCATCAATCGCGCTTTCAGCGGATGAGTTAATAATGACTAGTGTTTGCTCACGAAAACTTTCTTTAAGTAGATTAACTAATAATTGATAATCTTGATGTCCTATTTTTTTAAAGTAACTAAGACTTTGCTTCATAATTGGAATATCAATAGTTTTAAGAGCCAATATGTCTTCAATGCTTAGTTTTTGAATTTTTTGCTTAAACTCTTCAAAAAAATTTTTACTTTCTGCAATGCTTTTTGATTTAAATAAAACCACAGGTTTTATTTCTAAACCTAAATCATTAAAAAGCATATGACGATATTCACTCATAATTAATGCTATAAGCGATCTTTGTCAATATGTTGTCTCAGAACTTATGTTTTGAAAGTTTTTGGTTCATTTTTCGTCTCTAAAAGTTTTAAGTGGATAGTCAAAAACTAGCTTATCAATGTATTTTTTGTTAATATCTTCATGATTAAGACCTGCAGTTGCGCTAAATTCAAGTAGAAGCGATTCGGGATGTTTATTATATAAACTAATTACAGTGTTTTCCCAAGAAGGTTCTTCAAATATCTCGGGTTTTTGTACTTTACTTTTGGCTTTTGTGCTTGCATTTAGATGATGAGATTCATCGCTAATAAATACTACTTTATGATTGCTAAAATCATATTCACTCATAGCATTTTCGCGTGGACTAATAATGTCATTATGTAATTTTTGAATGGTTGTAAAACATATATTAATTGAGTCTTTATCAATGTTTGAAGCTTGAAAATTATCAACAATATTGATTTTTATTGTTTTATTGAAGCATTTTAAAGGCGAAGCAAATAAATATTTTGAACTTGCTGGATTTGCAAAGTTTTCTTTAGTTTTTTCAAGAATATTGGTTTGTGATACAAAGAAAATAAAGTTTCTATAACCTTGTTGATATAAAAATAGAATTAAAGCAGCCATTATTACTGTCTTCCCACTCCCTGTTGCCATTTGGAATAGGTTGTGTATTTTATCTTGAGTACGTAATTTTGTATTACCTTCATCAAGATAATACAAAATAAATGACTGAATTGCTCTAGTTTGGTAATCTCTCAATTTAATTTTAGGATTTAGTCCATTTACAATAAATGTATCAAGGTCTTTAGGTGGAAAATAATCTAATATATTTTTTAATTTATCAGCTAAATTATTATTCATTCTCTGCCTCATAAAACGATTTGCTAAATTGCTTGTCAGCTTCACTAATTCCATATGACTCATCATCTATTTGAGAATAATTTACATACAATTTGTTTTTGTTAATTATTGAAATAAGACGAGCTTTTTTCTCATCAAGACTAAGTGAATCAAAAGCACTTAAGCTAGATTCAATTTCTGCTTTACTTAAATAAGGAATTATGTCATTAGAATTTAGTATTTGGTCTTTAACACAAACAATGTCTTTGCTAGTTGCTTTTTTTACCAAATCCACTCATTTTTGTGTATTTTGGGCTAATTCACAGTACACAAATGAACCGCCTCCTTGTCAGCCTACTAACTGAGATATTCCGCCTTGTTCACCATCAATAACTTTTTTAAGCCTTGCTAGCGTGATGTCTTCGATATAGTCCATTTGCTCAATACCAATATATTGTCGATTCATTTTGTGTGCTACAGCAGCGGTTGTTCCTGAACCAAGAAAGAAATCTAGAATAATATCACCCTCATTTGTAGTAGCATCAAGGAGTTTTTTTATCAATTCTTCAGGTTTTTGACCCGCACCAAAACCTACACTTTGTTTTGCTCCTACGATCCAATCCATTGAATAAATCCCGTTTTCCTTTGCTTTTATAATGCTTGAAGTCATTATTTTAGAACCTGAACTTGATAATTCAAATGTATAGGTAGGTTTATAAAAAATTTTATTACGCACCTTACAAAAATGGTAGATCGTTTCATGAACACGAGGCCATATGGTGCTAGTCGCTTTATACCCAAAAGGTTTTCCGCTTTCTCATATTAACTCTTTAAAATAATCAAATCCCAAACTTCTAATCAAAATATCTAAATATGACTTCATATTTTCGTCTATACTTATAAAAATACTTCCATCATCCCTTAATAATTTTTTGGCTAGCTCTAATCTGTTCTTCATAAATACAAGTCATGTTGAATTGTTGAATTTATCATTATAATTAAATGAATCATTGCCAGTGTTGTAAGGTGGATCGATATAGATACATTTAACTTTTCCCTCATATCTCTTTAATATAGAGCTTAATGTTATAAGATTATTCCCTTTAATGATAAGATTATCTTTTTTATTAAATAATATGTTTTGTTCAACTCCTTGTGAGCTATAACGTTTTGCATTAACTAGGGCTTTAGGATCAAGAAGTCTGTTAATATCATCAAGCCCAAGAGTTTCATTAAGCATAACTTCGCTGCGTTTTTGGTCATCTTTGTCTTGATTGCCAACTAAAACACAATCTTTGTAAGGGAATGAAAGTACAACATCGTTGCTTTCGTCAAGAAAGTGTCCATTGTTATCAACAAGGCCAATGCGATTTTTAAAAGAAGTAAAACTATCAGGCATAAAGTCTTTTAGATTGATAAAATCTATGAATTTTTTGTCATTAAAAATTCAGATTTCTTTAACCTTAACAAAGAAATTTTTGCGTATTAACTCATTTGAATAAAGAATCTCCATAAGATCGCTATCATGATTATTAACTGCAGCAAAAATATTACCTAATAAAAGCTTATTTTGTTCAGAAGAATAATACTTATTATTATCTTTAAGTATATCTAATAAACAATGAGTTAATGACGTGATTTTTAGTTCCATATTAATCCTTTCTTTGCGGTTTTTTGTTGCAAAAACTATAATTAAATTTCTTATCTTGTTCACTTATGTTGCGGGAAGTAAAAAACTATAATTTTGTTTGAATTATATAAAAATTTTATCTAAGTTAAGGTGATATTGTTAAGAAATACAACAAAATTTTATAGACATTAGAAAGTATTTTACTACTATTCATAAATACAACAGCAGTTATTCCTAATTGAGGACCTGCTTTTAATTAATTACAAATTATTTTTGAAAAAGAAAATTAAATAATTAAAATAACCAAACAACATATTTGGAAGAAAATTTATCCAATTTTACCATGTTGTTCGGTTGTTTTTTTGCCTAATAAATTTAGATTTGTGTGATTGTTATTCTCAAATCTCTTACTAAAAAAGTAAGCAGGAGATAAATTTACACAAAATTTCCTACACTACCGTGGATTATTTATTTTGAAAACTAAAAACCTAAAATGTTTATTAAAAATATATGATTATTAATGTTTCATATTAAGAGATTCTAGCAATCCATTAGCTTTTGAAGCCTCTTTTTTAGCCCTATCAAGTTCTTCGATTTTACTATTTGAAATAGATTCTTTTTGTTTAATTTCCTTATTTGATTGGGAAATCTTCTTATTTAATTTTAAATCCTCTAATAAAGCATTCTGAAGATTATTATTCGTTGTGTTAATCATAGAATCTGCTTCCTTATTTTTTTGGATTGCTTCTTCATTATCTAAAATCGCTTTGTCTAGTTGTTTTTGCTTTTGATACAAATCGTGAGTTTTATTTTCAAAGTCTTTATCAACATCTTTTATTTGGCCTTGAATATTGTTCTTTTCAAATAAAGAATCATTATTTGATTTCTTAGCATTTTCATAATCTAATTGCTTCTGAGCTAATAAATCAGTTTTATTTTTTACATCTTGATTAGCTAAATTAACCTTATTTTTAGCATTGTCCTTAAGGTTATTAGCATGAAGTATTGCCTGATTTAATTCACTTAAACTATTATTTTTATCTTCCAATTCTTTCTTTTTTTCTTCTAAATTAGTATTTAAATTTATAAGATCTTGTTCTGTTTTTGCCTTATTTTGCGATGCTTGTTCAATCAATTTAGCATTATTTTTTAATTCATTATTTTTATCAGCAACTTCTTTACTTTTATTATTTGTGTTTTCAAGTTCTTGTTGGTACTTTTGATTAGCTAAAGTTATATTATTAAGTGCCTCTTGCAATTTATTATGAATATCGGTTTGTTTTTGAATTAACGCTTGATGATTTTTTTGCAACTCTTGATGCTTAGCATTTGCACCATCTAAAGCCTTTGTTTTTTTATTGACATCTTCTTGTTTCATGCTAGCTTCTTCATTCGCACTTTGCAATTTCTTTTCCAAATCTGTTTTGCTTTTTAGTGATTTTTGGATTTGCTTATTAGCGTCTTGAACAGCACCTTGCTTTTGAGATACTAAAGTTGTCTCATTATTAACCTTTTGTTTTAATTCATTTAATTTTTCTTGTAAGAAAGACTCTTCGTTTTTAGCTTGTTGCAATAATTTTTGAGCGCTCTGAAGTTGCTTATTTTTATCATCTTGTTCTTGTTTAGCTGATTGCAATCGATGTTCTGCATCTTTTTTAGCCTGGCGCGCTTGTTCTGCCTCAACACGCGCAACTTCTAATCGACTAAGTTTTTGTTTAATTTCTTCTTCCTTATCCTTTACGGCCTTTATTGCTGTATTTTGTTTCTGCACAGATTGAGATTTTAGCTGCTCATTGTTAGATTTGGATTCTTCTAGCATCCTTTTATCATTTGTCTTCTTGGTAATATCAGCTTCAATTTCTGAAATTTTTCGCGAAGTTTCCCCAATTAGATGTTGTTGCTGATTTATCTGGTCTTCATATTTCTTGAGAGAACTAGTCGAAATACTAATATTTTTATTAATTTCAGCAATTTTATTATGAATAGCATTTTCATTATTCTCTTGCTCATAATATTTTTTAACAGCATCCGACCATTTTCTTTCAGCTTCTTGTTCTTCTCTTAAAGCTTCATTATATAGAGATTCTTTATGTTGCCTAATAAAATATTCATCTCTACCTCTTTTTGAATTAATTCAATCTTTTCTTTTTTGCTCTACGTCAGCCTTTTTTTGTAAATAAGCTTGATATGCCTTTTGCTTTTCATCTTCCAATGAATTCTTGCTTCTTAATATCTTTTCCAGTTCCTTTTCTTCTTTATTACGCTCATCAACTTCCAAACCATTTTTTGTTTTTAAATCTTCATAATCATGATTCAATTCATTAAGTTTTTTATTATGATTTTCTTTAATGCCCTCTTGCTCTACTTTCATCCTATTAGCTTGATCAATATCTTTTTGCTTTTGTGCTAAATCTTTAATTGTTTTTTCAAGATCTCTATTTCTTCTATCGACTTCGCTTTCTGCGCTATCCTTTAAACCTTGAAGTCTCATTAGATCTTGCTTTAATATTTCATACTCATTATTCAATTGATTAGCATATTGGTCTTTATCAGTCTCATTTTTTGATGCGCTATCTAGCTCTTTTTGAAATTTATTTCTATCATTTTCTGCGTCGGTTTTTGCTTTGTTTTTCTGCATTAAGTCATCATTTTTTTGTTTAGTGTTTCTTGCTGCTTCTTCTAGTTGAGACTCAATTTCTCGGTTTTCAGATGTGGCTTGTGCTAACGATTTTTTAGCTTCTTCTAATTCCTTGGTTTTTTGATTTAAATTTTGTTGTTTTTGCTCATAATCAAAATTGGATTTTTTTATTTGTTCAGCAATACTGTTTTGAGTTTCTTTTACCTTTGACAATTCAGAATTTGCATCTTGCAAATCTTTAGAAATACGAGCTATATCATTAATATTCTCTTTTTCCAATTCATTAGCTTGTTGTACTTCATTATTTAGTCTTATATTTTCGTTGGTAAGGTCTTCAGCTTTTTGTCTAGCATCATTTGCTTCTTTTTGTATATCTGCAAGTTTTTGATTTGCTAAAGCTAATTGTTGCTTAGCGTTGTTTAACTCATTATTGATTCGGGTTTTGTCAGTATCAAGAGTATTAAGAATTCTATTTATCTCTGCAACTTCATTTTGCATACGATTTATTTCTTTTTCAGATTCATTTTTAGCCCTTAATGCACTATTATATTCATCCGTTTTTGAATTAAGATCCTTAATTTTTTTATTGATATTTTCCTCTTGTTGTTCAAATTCAGAATTAGCACTGTTTTGGGCATTTATTGCATCTTGCAATGCTTTTTTTGCTTCATCTAACTCTTTGACTTTTTTAGCTAAATCATCAGATTTTAGAATAGCATCTTTATTAACGCTATCATGATCTGAATTAGCCTTATCTTTTTTATTTTTTGCCTCTTCTAGGGCTTTTTTTGCTTCTTCAAGTTCTTTGGTTAAACGCTCAACTTCTTTAGTGGTGGAAATTACATTATTATTTGTTAGTAGCTTATTTTGTTCGGCTGCTTTTTTTTGTTTTTCAAACTCCTTAATTTTTTCCTTAATACTTTGTAATTGTTTTTCCAATTCATCTTTAGATTTTTTAGCTTCTTCTAGTTTCTTATTTGCTTCACTTAGCTCGTTGGTTTTGGAAATAACATCATTATTTTTTAATAAAGCGTTTTTCTTAGCTTGCTCTAGATCTTGTAATGCCTTTTCTCTAGCTTTTTTAGCTTCTTCTAGATCTTTATTTGCTTTATCAAGTTCTGCCTGCTTGTCTTTTTCCTCTAGCTTCAAAGTTTTAAAGTGATGAATTAAAACTGTTTCACCATTATAAATCATCTGAAACTCATAATCAGTATCTGGATATAAAGGTTTTTCATTATTAATCCCAAATGACATAGATTTTTCTTCTTTATTAATAACATGAGTCTTTCTTTGCACATTATAAGGAGTTTTTTTAGCATAAAATAAAACTGAAAAAGAACGGTTAGTGTCATCATTTTTATCAATATTTTTTAAATGAAAGATCGCTGAGTTTGCAGTAATTTTCTGGTCTTTTATTTCCAAAGCCAAAAGGCTTTTTTTATCATGCTTATTTTTGTTTGTAAGATAAAAGGCTGCAATAGCTCCGGTTGTAATTGATGCTGCCAATAAAGCTGATGTTAATAAAATAACATTACGTTTTTTTCTTTTTACTTTGTTTTCTTCTACATTTTTATTCATAATTTCTTATACCTCTCTTTGATAAAATTAGCTTTTGTAAAATGCCCAAGATTTTTCAAGAAAATATTAACATTTTTTTTTTTTTTTTGCAAACTTGCTACCAGTGTTTATGTATCATTATAAAATAATGATAAAAAGAGGCTATATGCCGCCTCTTTTATCATGTTTTAAAAAAAATTGCTATCTTTTTAATTTATTCAAATCTTTTTTTAATTCATCCAGCTTATTTGTTTTTTGCAAAATCTCTTGATTCTTCTTATTAACTTCCTTATTAATTTTATTTAACTCTTGGTGTGTCTCATCCTTGATTTTTGATAATTGCTTAATCGAATTAACCATTTGATCTATGTTTTTTTCATTCTTTGTTTTTTGATTATTAAGGTCTTTTAATTTCTGTGCTAATATCGATAAGGAATTTTCTTTTTCTTTTTGTTGTTTTTCATAGTTAGCAATATTTTTAGACTCCTCATCTAATTGCTTTTTAATAATTTCTTTTGAAAACTGCGATGCTTGTGTTTCTTGCAAAAGAAGATTTTTATCATTTGTTTTAGCTTCAACGTTCTTTTTTTGTAAACTAATGTTCTTATTTTGCTCTTCAATTTGATGTTGAACTTTTGAAATATCTTCCTTAGCTTTTTTGATTAACTCATTTAAGAGAGGAATTTCATCATTAGCTTTTTTTAATTCTTTCATTCTATTCATTAGTTCATTTTCTAGTTCGAGCAATTTATTATCAATAGCAGCCTTTGCTTCTTTAGCTTCCTTAAATTCATCATCTTTTTGTTTAACATCTTTTATTTTTTGGGTAACTTTATCATTTTCTTGAGTTAATTTTTCTCTTTTTTCTTTCCTTAGTTCTTCAGCTTGTTTTTTATCTTCTAGTAATTTTTGCAGTAGCATTTCTGCATCTTTTTTCTTTTGCGCTACAGCTGCCATTTTTTGTTTAACATCATCTAATTCATTGGTTTTTTGTTCTAATGATTCTCTTTTTTGCTTAATTTCTTCTTCTAAATTACTTAGTTTATTTTGAATATTGCTTTCAGTTATAAGGTTTTGTTGATTTTTTTGCTTTGCTGCATCTACTTCTTGTTGATTGGTTTGCACATTGCTTCTATTTTGTTCCACTTTTGCATTTGCATCATCATGTTTTTTCTTAGCTTGTTCACTTTTAGTTTTTGCCGCTTCTAATACTTGCGTTGCTTCAGAAATTTCATTTGATTTTTGATTTAAATCACTAGTTTTTTGTGCAATTGTTGCTGAAATGGAAGATAATTGATCATCAACATTTTGCTTTTTGTTTTTTACAGCATCAAATATTGTTTGAGCATCATTTTTATCGTGGTCTGCCTCAGCCATTTCCTTTGTTTTTTGTGCAAGTGATTCTTTTAGTTTTTTTAGTTCTTGTTGCAAATTAGTTTTTTGCTGATTGATACTTTCTATTTCTTCTTGAATTTTTTGTTTCTTTTGTGTTTCTTGTTCAATATTTTGCTGTATTTTTTGATCATTCGTTTTTAATTCTTGTATTTTAGATTCAACATCTTGAACCTTACTTGTAGCGCTTTTAAATGAAGCATTAACTTCATTGTTTTTATTTGTTAATTCTTCTTTAGTTTTTTGAAGCTTACTTAATTGCGATTCTTTTTGCGAAACTTGTGCTTCTTTAGTTGTTTTTTCTTCATTAGCTTGTTTATAATCTTTATCTGCTTGCTCTTTTGATGATTTGGCTTCTTGCCACTCCTTTTCTGCTTTTTTAAATAATTTTTCTTTTTGGGCTAGTTCTTGGTCTGCTTGTTCTCGGGCTTCTTCATTACCATCTAAGGCCTTTTTAGCGGCTTCTTTTTGCTCTTCGAGTTTTCCCAATTCTTTTTCAAGGTAAACTGCTTCTTGTTTTCTTTGTACTAGTTCGTTCTCTAAATACTCTCTTTCATATTCTTCATCATAATCAGCATCTGAAATTTTTAATTCTAAGTCATCAATTTCAACCGATATTTGATCTAGTTCATATTTTTTACGGTTTACCTCAGAATGTAATCTTTGATGTTCATAGAGCGATTCACGATATTTTTTATCAATATTGAATTTTTTAGATTCAGCTTCTTTCTTAACTTTATTGGCCTCTTCTTTTGCGCTTTGTTTCGATTCTAATTCTTCAGTTTTCTTATATAAATCATCTTTGGCATTTTTGGCTTCTTCTTTTGCGCTTTGTAATTCGGCCTCAAGTTTTGATTTTTCTTGTGTTATAGTATCAACATTTTTTGAAGCCTGCTCTAATTCTGATTCAGTTTTGCTCTTTAATTTTTCAACTTCCATTAAGTTTTGCTTTTCTTTTTCTAGTTCCGCTTGAGCTTGTGCTAATTCAGAATTATTTGTCTTTCTTTCTGATTCTTTGTCTTGTATATTTTTAATGGCGTTAGTTAATTGTTGCTGCTTTTGTTCTTCTTGTTGCTTAATTTGCTGATTTTTTAATTCTTCTTGCTGTATTTCTTCTGTTAATTGTGCATGTTGTTTATTGATTTTTTCTAAAGAATCTTTTTTATTTTCCAATTCAATACTTGCATTATTTTCTTCTTCAGCTAGCCTATCAACCTCCTTTTGCAGCCTATCTTTTTCTTGCTTGGTTTTTTGTATTTCTTCTTGAATTGCTTGTTTTTCCTTGTTTTTTTGAGTCAAATCAGATTCTTTTAACTTAGCATTTGCTTTTGCACTTTCAAATTCATCTTTGGCTTTTTGCTGATTTTCTAATGCAATATCCAATGATTTCTTAGCCATTTCTAAATTCTTAGCTTTTTGTTCTAATTCATTTGCACTTTGTTGTAAATTTTTCTTTGCTTCTTCTAATTTTTGTATCGATTCTTTTTGCTTTTCTAATGCGGCTTGCAATTCATTTGTTGCAACATCGACTGCTTCTTGTTTAATGCTTGCCTCACTAGACTTTTTTTCTAATTCTTTTGTTAATTGCTCTATAAGTGCTTCAGCATCGCTTATTTGTTTGCTTAGGGAATCTATTTTATTTTCTACTTCTTGATAATTTAATTGAGCTTCTTTTTGTTTTTGCTTTAATTTTTCAAGCTCATCTTTTAAAGCTGCTAGCTCTTGCTGTTTTCCTGAAAGATTTTTGTTAGCCTTGTATTGTTCCTCAGTAACTTGTTTTATATTTTCCTTTACTGTTTGTATGACTTGATTGGCGCTATCTTTTATACGCTTTTGTGACTCTAAATCATTCATTTTTGTTTGGACATCAGCCTGTAATCTGCTTAACTCTTCTTGAAGTAACTTGTTTTGATTCTTAGTTTGCTCTAAGTCCTTTTTAGCTTCCTCTAATTCCTTAGTTTTTAATGCTAATTTCTTAGCTTTTTCTTCAAAAACTTGTTCTGCTTTTTTAAAATCCGATATGGTTTTTTCGTGCTGCGATTTTAGATTATCTAGTTGTTTTTTTATTTCTTCTAAAATCCGACTATGTTCTAAAACTTCTTTTTCTTTTTTTATAGTCTCATTTTCTATTTGCTTTAATTTATCCTGAGATTCTGCATTTAAAGCCTCAAAATTTTCGATATTTTTATTTATTTCATTAATTTTTTTGTTTAATATTTTTTTCTTATTTTTTAGCTTTAACAGCATGTTTTTAGCAAGAGATAATTCTCTTTCCTTCTGCTCAATAACCTTTTTATTTAAAGATTGCAAATTAGAGCTATCTTGTTTTTTGCTTATACTATAAACAAAAACAGAACCAGCTGCCACAACTAAAGCAGACGATAATGATAAACACAATGCTAAGGTAATTTTCTTTTTTTTCATTACAATACCACCTATAAAAAATGCTTTATTTTAATGTATATATATAAATTATTTAATATAAAAATAAACTAGCCTAATATCGGTTTTTAATCAAAACAATATATATATATATATATAGTAAGACATATACTAAAAAACAGATAATAAATGGTACTTTATACTCATTTTTTATGCTTTTCTTGCACTTTTTTTAGGATTAGTGCTAATAAATTATTTAATTATCGCCCTATCTATTTTTTGTTTTATTTTGTATTTTTTCTTATTTTGCATGTTTTAACATGCCATATATTGAGATAAATAAAAAAGTAAAACAAGAAACTTCTAAATGAAATTGGTTGTTTTACTTAAAAATATTTTTTATCTTGTTTGGGTGGCTTTTAGTAAATCTTGTTTAGCAGCTTCTAGACTCTCGGTTTTTTCTGCGACATCCTGAATTTTTTGACTAACTTCACTAGTAAGTTTATCTAATTCTTTTTGTGCTAATTCTTTATTTTTTAGTTCTTGCTGAATTTTAGTACCAAAATTATTGATTTTTGATTCGGCTTCTGCTTTTTGATTTTTAATATCTTCTAATTCTTTATTTATTTCAGTTATTAAATTTGTTTTAGATTCAACATCATTTTGTTGTTTCTCTATTTTTTTATTTGCATCGTTTAGCAGTTTTTCCTTCATTTCCTTAGGAAATTGAACGGCTTGTTTTTCTTGCAATGCAACATTTACAGCATTTTGCTTTTCTTGAATATTTTTTTCTTGTTGGGAAATGTTTTTACTTATATTTTCAATTGCTTGAGGTGCGTTGGCAATTGTTTCGCTAGCTTTTGCTATAGCCTCTTTTATTTCTTTTATTTGTTTATTTGTATTACTTAAATTACTATTAGCATCATTAAATTTTTGAATTGCTTCATTATGTTTTTGGTCAGCAATATCTTTAGCTTCCTTTGCCTTAGATTCAATGCTTTTAACTTGATTTACTGCTTCAATTTTTGAATCAACTTCCTTAGTCTTTTCATCTAATTTCATTTTGGCTCTACTTGCATTTTCTTGTGCTTGCATTCTTTTGTTAGAAAGATCAGTTTTAGCAATTTCTAAATCAGCCTCCGCAGCTTGTTTTTCTTTTTTAGCTTCCTTATTTTCTTGTTGCGCAGTTTTTAAATCATTTGTTGCTTGCTCCAAGTTTCTTGTTTTTTGTTGGAAATTATGATCAGATTCATCAAAGGTTTTCTGGGCTTCATTTTTCTTTTGAACTAAGTCTTGATTATTTTTTTCAGATTCATTTTTAGCTAATTGTTTTTCCTCAAATTCCTTTGTTTTTTGAGCTAAATCAGTTAATGCATTAGTTTCTCTTTTTGTGGATTCTTCATTTCTAGTTTTTGCTGCTTCAAGCGCTTCTTTATCTTTAGAAATAATATTTTTTTGTAGGTTTATATTGCTTTTTGTTTGAGCAATCTCAGTTGTTAATTCTTCTAATCTTTCGAAATAGCTATCCTTTTGTTGCTTAATTTGTTGGTAAGCGCCTTCAGCTACACTAGATGCTTCCTCTTTTTGAGCCTTTTCTTCTGATTTTGATTTAAATTCTGGTTCAATTTTGGCTTTTTCAGCTTCGGCTTCTGTTTTCTTAACATTAGCTTCATCCAAGGTTTGTTGCGCTTTCGCTTTATTTTCATTTGCATCAGCTAAATCTTTTTCAGCTTGCTTGATTAGTTTATTAGTTTGCTCTATTTCTTCATTTTTAGCATCAATTTCATTTTTAGCTTGCTCAATAGCCGTATCAGCATCATTTTGAGCCTTTAATAGAGCCTCAACCTCCGCTTGAAGTGTATTTGTTTCAGCGAGAGTAACTCTAGCTTTCTCTTCTGTAGTTTTCAAAGTATTTAAAACAGAATTATACTTAGCACTTGCCTCACTTTTGGCGTTGTTATAGCTTTCTAATTCAGCTTCTAGACGTCTTAATAATTCGTCCTTCTCTGCTATTTGTGCTTTAGCATTTTCTAGTTCTTGTTTTTTAGTATTAACAGATTCCTGAGTTTTAACTTTTTGTTTTTCTAAATTATCCTTGTTAGTCTTTTTATTATTTCTTTCTCGCTCTTTATTGCTTAATTTAGTCCTTGTGGGATTAAAAGTTTTTCTAAGATAATTATGAGCTTCTACATCGAGTTTATGATATTCTTCATAACTTACTTTTCTATTATCATGCTTTGCCTTTAGATCAATAAGCATTTCAAAAAGTCTATCTTTCTCTTTTTCTACCTTATTAAATTCCGCTTTAGCCTCTTGGGCTTCTTTTTCGGCTTTTTCATATTCAGTATTTGCACTAGTAATTTTAGCTTCTAATTTAACTAATTCGCCTTCTAAAACTAAAATTTCCTGAGCTAATGTATTTTTGTTTTGCTCAGCTTCCTGCTTCGCTTGCATTGCTTCACTCTTAGCAGTTTCTTTTTGACTTAATTCTAAAATTCTTTGATCTAGTTCGCTTTTAGCTTCGTTCTCATTATTTCTTTTTTCTGCCAATTGTTCTTCAATCTCGGTTTTTTCTTGCAGTTTAGACTGGTATTTAGCATCTAATTGCGGAAATTTTTGCTTTGCATCATCCGATATTTTTCAGTCTTGCTCTTGTTTATTTTTAATTTCTTCTAATGAACGCTGTATTTCGGTTATTTTATTTTTTAATTCTTGAATTTCAACTGGTTTAGTTTGCGGTGCATTTGTAGCATCTTCTATTTTCTTCAAGGCTTCCAATCTTTGCTGCTCTATTTCGGCAACTTTTTGTTGTGCTTGTTCAAATTGTTGAGCCACTTGTGCATATTCTTTTAAAACTTGTTCTAACTCATCTTTCTTTTCTTCAAATTTAACTTGCGCCTCTTGTTCTTGCACTTGGAGATCATCAAATTTTTGGCGTAAATCGCTTTGATTATTTTCAAGAACTTCTTTTTCTTTTTCAAGTCTATTTTTTTCTTCTTCGTTTTGGGCTAATTCTATTGTTTTTTGACCTAGATTTTGTTTTGCATCAACTATCTCTTGTTTAGCATTTTGTAATTCTTGTTGTGCTTCTATCAAGGCTTGATTAGCATTGTTAAATGATTCTGTCTTTTGTTTTAAATCTTCATCGCTTATCGACAAGTGTTTTTTTGCTTCATCTAGTTGCATTAAAACAATGTTGTGAGGTTCTCTAATTTTTTCTATATCATTAGATAAATTATTTACTTCTTCTGTTTTTAAAGTAATCGTATTGTCAGTTTCTTTGATTTTTTTAACAGCTTCTTCAATGCGTTTTTCATTATTTGTAACTGCTTCTGATAATCCATCTAATTTTTGCTTAGCCAACATATATTCATTAGAAAGTTGATTTTGCTGCGTTTTTAATTGATCTAATTCACTTGTTATGCTATCTAGATCTTTCTTTTTTGATTCATACTCAGTAGAAACCTTAGTTGCCTTATCCGAAGCATTTTTCTTCTCATCAGTAGCATCTTGAATAGCTTGCATTAATTGTGGTAAGGATTGTTCCTTTTGAATTAATTCCCCTGATTTTTGTTGACTTAAAATTTTGGCATCTTCCAATTGCTTCTGTGCTAATTCTTTCTTTGTTTTTGCTTCTTTTAATAACTTATTAGCTTCTTCTAATTGCGCTGTTTTTAAATTAAAATTTTCTAATTTTTCATCAAAAAGTTTTTTGGCGCTATTAAAATCAGATTGAATTTTTTTCTGCTCTTGTTTAGCATCTTCTAACTTAGTCTTCGCCATCTCTAAAGCACTATTAGAAGTACTAAGTTCTGCTTCCTTGCTAACTAAATTTAAACTAGCTTGGTCTATCTTATCTTGGATATCTTGATTTGAAGATTGAATATTTTTAATATTTCTTTCAATATCGCTAATTTTCTTACTCAATTCTTTTTGTTTATCTTGCGCTTTTGTTAACTTATCTTTTGCAGATTCTAATTGCGCTTGCTTTTGATTAACAAGTTTTGTTTTTTCGGCAATCAATAAATCTCTTTGAAGCCTTATTTGATTGCTTTTTTTAATCGACGTATAAGTTATTGCTGTTGCTCCAGCAATAACTAAGCTAGCTGACAATGTTAAACACAATGCCAACACTAGTTTTTTTCTTTTCATCATAATTATTCCTTTATAAAATATTTCATCAAGACATATATAACATTATGTTTTTTTATGACTAAAATCAATGTTTTTTATATTAATACAATAATTTATATATGCACTTATATTGTATAGAGCACGAGAAAAAAATTATAATATTTCCTAAATATTTTTAAATAGTAACCAATTTTAATAACATATTTTTTATAAGTTTATGTCTTTATATTATAAGAGATTCATACATCAACAAAATTAAAAAACAACTTAAAATAAGTTGAATTTTAATTTTTTTAAATTTCATTTTTTAATTTTATAAATAGTTATGCTTCTTAAAATTGTCTTGCTTCATAATTTATGGCTCTAAGTAAAAGAAAATAAAATTTATATGCTAAAAGTCGTTATTTTATTTAATTTTTAATGCTAGCGATACAAAGTCATTTGCATTTAGCGAACCCTTTCCAACAAGATATCCGCTCAAATTCTTTACTTGTTCCAATCTTTCTATACTATTAAAGCAAACAGAGCCGCCATATAAAACAGGAACATTTTTATCCAATTCATTGTGAATAAAATTTACAACATTTTGGATATGTTCAACCTTTGGAATAATTCCATTACCAATACAATAAACAGGTTCATATGAAATAATTAAATTATTATAATCACTAATGCCTTTTAGGGCGCTTTGGATTTGCTTTTGTAAAACATCAAACGTACGGCCAGTTTCGAATTCGTTTATCGATTCCCCGATACATAATATAGTTTTAATATTAGTTTTTTTAAGATGCAATATTTTTTGGTTGATTAATTCATCAGTTTCGCTAAATAATAATCTTCTTTCACTATGTCCGATAATTACAAAATCAACATTTGCTTCAATTGCCACATTAAGCGATACTTCACCAGTATAAGCACCATTTAATTCATGGAATATATTTTGCAATCCAAATAAATAACTACGCTGAGGATTATTATAAGCTATATATGTGCTATCAAATGAAGGGGCAATGCCAATCTTAATGTTATTTAATTTGGCTTTATTTTCATCTATGAGATAATCAAGAGCATCGATATAAGATTCGACATCTAAAAAAGTTTTATTCATCTTAAAATTTCCGATTAAATATTTCATAAAAATTCCTTCTTTTGTTTTTTAATTTATTATTAATTAAAATTCTTATAAATGTATTGCTAGCATACCAATAACTAGTGTAAGGGAGGAAATGCCGATAATGAGATATGAAGCCAAGTTAGTTGACCCTAAAATATTTTTGTTCTTGCTTTTTTTTGTTTGTTCGATATTATAAGCATTTCTTTCACTATTTAAAATCTTATCTTTTTCAAATTGATTCATACCAGAATAATATTTAGCCTTGGCACGCATGTTAATGCGATAATTATGATAAAAGCTTAATATCGGCGATGCCAATCCTTTACCAAATCCGCTACGAGAAATTAAGACCAATAAGCCAATACCCATAACAGTTACACAACCAACGCTAATTGCATTAGACCATGTTATTTTTACAGAACTCTGCTTTTTTAAAAAACCTGTTAATAATATCATTAAAATCATTAAAAAAATTGAAATAAAAAAATAAATAATATTACCTAGTGTTCAGCTTCGTGATCAATAACTTCCAGATTTTCTATATTGACTTTTTCTATAATTTTTTTTCTTCATATCTGTTCTCTTTAATTACTAATTATACTTAATTAATTATAATTAAAACAGATAAAAAAACATTAGACAATATTATTCGTCTAATGTTTAATTAAACTATTTTTTAACTCATTTTGCAATTTGTTCTTTTGTTCCATATATTCAATGTTCTTTATCAACTTGATAATTAATTGGCATATTTGGAAACTGTTGCTCATAAATATAATCAATATTAAATGAAACATTTTGAAACTTTTCATTAGCATTTGATATTTTGGGAATTGCCTTAAATAAATTAATTGTATATGGGTGTAAAGGATTATTATAAATAGCTTCCGTTTTACCGCTTTCTACAATCTTGCCTAAATGCATAATTTGCACATTATCTGCAACATATTCAATCATACTCAAATCATGGGCAATAAATATTAAACCAATATTTTTTCTAATACATAAATCTTTTAACAAATTAACAACTTGCGCCTGAATAGAAATGTCAAGAGAAGCAATTGGTTCATCGGCAACAATAACTTTTGGTTCAGTAATCAATGCACGAGCAATAACAATACGTTGTAATTGTCCGCCACTAAATTCATGTGGATAGCGATATGCAAATTGTTTTAATAAACCAACATCTTCAAGAGAACGATAAATAATCATTTTATACAATAATTCTGAAATTAAATATTTAGCAAATGGAAATGAAAACTTATAATCATAAAGATTAAATCTTTTAGACCATTTCGTATGATGAACGTCAACATTTTCACTATTTTTCTTATTAAGATTTAATTCAACTCATTTATAGTCAATGCCAAGCAATAGATAAATACGCTTAATGTCTTTTCTTAAATAATCTCTTTCGATATTAAATGATTTTAATGTATCCTCTTTCAAGGCAATATCAGAGTTATACATTTTAACAACAGTATCTTTATCTTTTTTGATAGCCTGAATTTTTTCAAGAATCCTTTTGATATCTTTATTTGTTTTAAAAATATTTAGGTCATTAGGTTTTGCTTTTAGTGATTCTTTTAATACGTTATATTTCTCGGTTAGAGAATTAATTTTAGTATCATAAAGATTTTTAACATATTTAATGAATTCAAATTTATGTTTTTTGTATAAATCATTGCAAATAGTTTGATCAGCCACTAAACGTTGATACTCTGCCTTTTCAATTTGGATTTGTTGATACAAGTCATCAATAATTTTCTTATAACTTACTAAGAAGTTAGAGCGACCTTGCAAATACAGTTCTTTGGCCTCTTTAAGTTTTTTATGCGCTTGTGACAATTCTTGATGTGAATATTGCGGAATTTGTTTTAGCGCTATTCTTTGCTTTAAAGTAGATATTTGTGAATTTAATTGTTCTAATTCATCGCGAAAGTTTTGCTCATTTCTATTGGAAATTTCGGTATATTTAGAAAAATCAAACTTAAAATTTTCTTTTAATGTTTGCTTAATTTGCGCTAACATTATCTTTGAATACTCAATTTTTTCTAGATGTGTATTATAAAAGTTCAAAACATAACTTTCAAGCTCTTTAACCAATTGTTTTATATCTTCATAATGTAAAAATGTTAGACATTTTTTTAATGAATTCAAGGTCATCACTCTTGCTTTGAATAGATATTCATTTTTTAAATTATACAAATAGAAATCTAAATCAGTAGACATTAGTCGTGCAATATTCACTAAGCCTCTTTCATTTTTATTTTCTACACAGAAGTTACTAAACGTATTTTTAGAAATATAAATTTGATGTTTATGCTCTTTTATTAGTTGTTTTTTCTTAGTAAGAAGATATTCCAATTCCTTCACATCATCATATTGTTCACAAGATAAACAACTTAATTTACTAATTTTCTTAAATTCTTCTTGTGCTTTTCGATATGCTAATTCTTCCTTAGATAATTCTTCGCGACGGTATTTAGATTGCATTTCATAATAGAAATTTATCAACGACGAAGCGTTTGAATACATATTATTAATAATCAAACTTTCCATTCTTTGTTTTTCTTCTAGGTAGGCATAAAACAACGAAAAGTTATCTTCACGGCTCAATTCCTCATCTAATTTAAAATCAGCGAATGCCTTTTTTCATTTTGAAAAGAAAGGATTAGCAAGGCGATTAATTTCTTGATAATTTTGAAGTTCTAGCTTCATGGCTTGAATTTGAAATGTATATTTAAATGTTTTTTTGACTTCTAACCAATCTTTGAAAATATCATTTATTTTAGTTTTCATTATACCGTTGACTAATAACGGTTCTCTTAGGATTGTATAAATATTTTGTTGACTATTTAAAGAAGCATGAGGATCTTGAAAAATCATTTGAACGTTTTTACGTAGATATTTTTTAAGCGATAGGCTAATATGCTTACCTGAAATTATTTTATCTTCTAGTCGCACAAATCCATTATAGTCATCATAAAGTCTCAATATTGTTCTACCAACAGTTGTCTTCCCTGAACCAGACTCACCAATAAGACCAACAATTTCTCCTTCATGAAGATCAAAAGATACACCATCAACAGCTTTATTAATGATACCTTGACTAACAAAATATTTTTTAAGATTATCAATTGATAATATAACTTTTCTTTCTTCTTTATTTTTCATTTTGAAATGCCTTTTTAAATAATTCTAAACGATTTTGTAGATCTTTTGTGAGTTCAACCTTCGGTGCTTCAGGACTTAATAATCAAGTAGCGGCTGAGTGTGTTTCAGTTATTGGGATTAAAGGAGGTTCTTTAATAAAATCAATTTCAAGAGCGTAATCATTACGAGGAGCAAAAGGGTCACCAACAGGAAGGTTAGCCATATCTGGTGGCGTTCCTTTAATGTTATACAATTTTTCCTCTTTTGATTCAGGAATAGCAGATATTAAAGCTCATGTGTATGGGTGCGCGGGTTGTGTAAAAATTTCTTCTTTCGAACCTTTTTCAACAATTCTTCCGGCATACATAACATAAATATAATCGCAGAATTTCGCAATGACGGAAATGTTATGACTAATTAAAATAATGGAAATCCCCATTTTTTGTCTAATTTCTTCAAATAAAGCGAGAACACTAGCCTGAACAGTAGGATCAAGAGCAGTAGTTGGCTCATCAGCAATAATTAAATCTGGTTTAAGAGCAACTACCATAGTAATAACAATTCTTTGTTTCATACCACCTGACAGTGTATGAGGATAAGCACTAAAAATCTTTTCGACATCCCTTAAACCAAATGTTTTTAATAAACCTAATAAATAGGATTTTTTTTCAGTATATGTTTTAGCACTTCACTCAGTATTATTATTAAGTGCATCTAATAATTGTTTTCCAATGGTGCGAGTTGGGTTTAGCGATGTTAAGGGGTCTTGAGGAATATATCCAATTTTTTGACCTCGAACAATTTGCCAATATTTTTCTTTTTTAAAAATGTTGCTTAGTTCCAAATCACCAATTTGAATTTTATCAGCACTTATAATTCCATTCTCATTAACATTAATTAACGTTTTTGATGTTACTGATTTGCCAGAGCCTGATTCACCAACTAATCCTACAATTTGCCCACGCTTAACATCCAAGTCAACACCACGAACAATATGAATAGTTTTTTTTCTGCCTGCTGGAAAACTTACATGTAAATTTCTTACTTCTAACAATTTATCATCTTCCATTATTTCTTGCGATTGAAATCTAGAATATAAATATGATCGCTTTTGAGTAGTTTGTTTTTTAATTTGTGACATAATTATTTTCTCTTTCCCTTAGTTATTACTCTAGGATCAAGGGCATCATGAATACCGAGAGCCATAAAGTTTAGCGATAATGATAGTAATAATAATATTAATGTCGGAAGTAGGATTACTCATACGTTTTCACTAGCTTCTGAAGCCGATTCAATTAAGATCTGACCTAAGTTAGTATCATTCCCAGATTTAAAGAAACCAAGAAATGCCAATGATGCAACTCATAAAATTACACTTGGGACATTTTTAACAAACGAGTTAGCAATTTTCCCAATAATTGCAGGCAAGGCGTGAACAAATATTTGTCTTGAGGCAGAAGCACCTATTGCTTTTGAGGCTGTTATATATTCCTCGTTTTTAACGGTTATTATGTATAACCTTGTTAAACCCACAAACAATGGCCATCCAGCAATAGACATAGCTAAAATCAAGGAAATTTGGTTTGTCCCAAAGATTCCGACAAATATAAGAATCCAAATAATTGTTGGTGGAGCATTAAAAATATTAATTATTCTCATAATGATTGTATCAATTAATTTACCTGCATAAAAACCAAGGACCGCACCTAAAGTGATGCCAAACACAGCTTGAATTATTGTGGTAATAATAGCAATTTCAATGCCTCTCCATGTTGCATATCACGTTGTAACTCATATATCATAACCGGTTGAAGAGGTTCCTAAAATGGTTTTTAATGTAGGAACTTGCGGTATTAAAACCTTAGTTACATATTCATCAGTTAGTAAAACTCCGTTAGGTCTTGAGTTAATTAAACCATTCAGAACTCACGCTTTAAATAAATGATAAGCATTATAGTGAATAAATAATTGACCTTGATCATTAGTGTCAATGGTTGTTGAATTTGTAAAGAATGCAAATCAATTATTTCATTCAACTTCTTGTCCTAATTCCTTTCCATGACTAACAACATAATTATAGAATTTATAAATCTGATCGTCGGGTGTTATAGCTTTAGTTACAAAAGGTGAATATGCCGGCGGCAACGAGTTAATAAAATCATAACCATTAATTGGTTTGTTGGGGGTATAATTTGTGACTAGACTTGATGGAATTAATAATGATGCCAGTAATATAAACAAAAACACAATTAGCGAAACAACAACAATTGGGTTTGAAAAGAATCTTTTTATAATTTCAATAGCCATTTTTTTAGGGCGCCCTGCTATTGAGGAGGTTTGAACCTTATCACTTTCAGAAACAAAACCGAACTTTCTAGATAGTTCAGAACTTATTTTGTATTTTTTGTTAAATTCTTTAATCTGAGATTGTAAATTATCTTCCATATTTAACGTTCTAACCTACCTTTCATTATGGATTTTGAGACATAGAATTATGGTTTTGTTGATTCAATGCCCTTTTTGCATATAGATCTTTTTCAAGTTTCTTTCTTTCTAAAAATGCTTTAAAAAATAGCCAATAATTTTTCTTATTTTGTGCAGAATATGTAATTTTTGGATCTAATACAGCAAACATTACATCTACAAATATCTCAGCAGCTAATCCAATTCCAGTAAAGAATATCGTTGAAAACATAATAATATTAATTTCTCCAGTTGGGAATGAATTAGCAATAACAGTGCTTGTTCCTGGAACATCTCAGTATCTTTCAATAATAATTGAACCAGACAATAGCCCAAGGAATGAGCCAAATAATAAGCTAAATAATGGAATCGAAATATTTCTTAATACATACTTAAAAAATATTTGAGTAGCCTTCAATCCTTTAGTTTTCGCTATTAAAACATAATTAGATGTTAATACAGTAATTACTTGATTTCTTGTATAACTAACATATACAGCCATTGAAGTTAAGGTAATAATTAACACAGGCGGTAGATATGATACAAATAATTTACCGAATGTTGGTTCAAGAGCGTCTCTCGGAACTACGGTTGGAATACCAATTTTTAGTGAAATGGTAATTAATATCGGAGCTAAAACAAATGAAGGAATTGCTACAAATAATAGAACAAATAAATTAGCGCCAGAGTCAAATAATTTTCCCCTTTTATAACCGGCAAAAACACCAATAGTTATACCGCTAATTGAGCTAATAATAAATGCAGGAAGAGTAATTCTAATCGAATATTTTAATGGGGTAAAAAATAATAATTGTATGTTAGTATATTCAGAAGGATTTGGATTATTTTCTTTATTAATAATAAATCCAAAATCACCACGAAAGATATTTCCGATATAGCGGAAATATCTTACGATGATAGGAATGGGCGTACCATCTTCATATCTAAGCCCAAAAGCTATTTCATTGTCATATGTAAGTTGCTCAATTGAGAGCTTATTTTTAGGATTTTGAAATAGTTTTTCAACTATTGCTTTAACCGGACTTTGCCCAAAAGCGCTGACAAGTGTATATACAACAAAAGTTATAATAAACAATGTCAGGAGTGCAAATAATATTCTTTGACGTATATATCTAAACATTGTATAAATTAGTTTTTAATCTTTCAATCTACATATAGATCGACACCAGGATTTGTTGAATCAGGTACGACAAATTTTTTCTCGACTAATGCTCTACCAAATTCGTTCTTTTGTTTAAAAATTGCATATGTGAATCCAATATTAAAGAATGATGTAAATTGTTCCATTAACTCAATCGCTTGTTCATTAGTATGTTTTGCAATATATTGTAATCAAAATGCTGCTGTTCATGCATAAGCATCTGTTCCATGCTTGCCATAATGTGATGTTCAAGGGATTGCTTTATTATTGTTATCCCTTTTTAGAAAATAGTGTTCTTTCCCGTTTTCAGTTCTTTTTTCAAAGGTAACGGAGGTAGTATATGGTAGGTATTGTCCCTTATATTTGTTTTCAACTAAATGAAGATCCGCAAACGGTACTGAACCAATTCACTTATGTGGTCCATCCTCGTTAGCATATTTAACCATATCCTTTGCAAGTTGATAAATTTTTGGATAATTTTCTTTTATTAATTTGTTTTTATCGCCCGAATCATTTGCTGCTATTCAAGTTAATGTCGGAACTAGGTTTGCGCTAAATGAAAGGCCGTCATATCCTGAACCGATTGAGTCGTAGTCATATGATCACGAAACAGTTTCTGATCCATTTGATCCTCTTGATCTAAAATTATCAAATCTAGGATCATCTTTATTATCAGTGTAATATATTGATAATTTTAATTTTGGATGTAATTGTGAAAATGTTTCTTGAATACTTTCAAATGCTGTTTTATATCCCTTAGGTATATTTATAAATGGAAAAGCATATTTAAACTCAATATCTTGGTCTTTATATTTAGGAAATTCTTTATAAAAATTATCAATTAATTTCTTTAGTTCTTCTTTAATTTGTTCAAAACCGGCAGATTCAAGTTTTTGTGATCTCGTTCCATTCTTTTTAAATAACACTTCTTCATTTTCGCTAGGACTTATTTCTTTGCCTATTGTGCCAAAATCAATTTTTCCAGACTTATCTGCCTTTAGAGCAAATAAAGAGTTTATTCTGTCTCTGACATCATTTGGAGTTCTGAATTTTGATGATTGTTGGTCACTACCGCCAATTGGTGAACCATCTGCAACTTTTGCTATTCATGCCGATGACTGAGAACTGGTTGCTTGCGAAGCAAACTCATCTCAATTAATTGCAGCATTTATTAAAGTTCTAAAAATTAATCCACGACCAGATATAAATTCACTTGGATCATTTAAACCTTTTGATAGCTCGTCTCTTGTTGCCCCATAAACTAATTTGGCAAAAGCATCATTGAATTCATAGAAACTATTATTTTGCCCTTGAGGAAGTGCTCTAACAAATGGTTGTGCAACGTTTCTATAAAATGGTCTATTTGTATTTACAACTTGAATGTAACGCAATCCAAATTTATTACCATCTCTCAAAATTTCATCTTGTTGTGCTTTATTTAATTGACTAAATGCAATTTGTGAAACGCTACCTTCTTTGTACTTATTAAAAATTCTGTCTGCAAATGTTTCTGCCGCAACGTTTTGATTATATATAAACACTATTTGTTCAATAGTATCAGGGCTATTCACAAATTTTTGATCATAGTAATTCTTATTTTTCTTAAGAATTAACTCCTGGCCTTTTTGAGGTGATATATAATATGCACCATTGTATAAAGTGTTTTTTAAACTTACCCCATATCAATAGGCCCCAACCTTATATACTATAGAATTTTTATCTAATTTTTTAATCTTATCTTCAAATTTTTTGGTTTCACCATTTTGCAAACCGTTATAGTTATATACTGGCAATTGCTCTGTTTGATTCTTTTCATCAATATATTGGGAAGGAGCTGGTTGAAAGGTATAATCTCTCAATATTAACTTATTAAAGAACTCTGTAAATTCTGGATCATCATGATTAGAAATTTTTTCAAATGTTACAGCATCATCTAGTCCTACTTTTTGTATAAATTCTTTTTCTACAGAAAACTTCTTATGATCAATACCGAAAAGACTGAATAAATAATCATTTGAATACTCCTCTTTATCAGTAAAGGCTGATGAAGAAGCGTCTGATAAAACTTTGGCAGCCTCTTTATCAAGTTCCTCAGAACCACCATTTTTATCTCTGAATGATTGGCTGACAGAAAGTGTTCTTAATCACGAGTAATAAAAATCTTTTGCATTAACTTCATATTTCGTCTTTTTACCCGTTTCGTCAACTCAAAAAACACCTTTTCGAATAATAAATTGAACTTTAGTAGCTGATTTTAATTTATTATCAAAGTTAAAACTGTTGATAGATTTTTGATTATTCGATTTTAATTCTACTGAAGCAGAAGTGTAATATTTAACTCCGTCTTTTTCACCATTAGGCTCTGTCATGATATCAGCATCATCGGAATCAAATGTTGTTATAGAACCATTTTTGTCTGTTATAACAACTGCAGAAGCCATTGCTAATGCCTTTTTTGTTCAAGTTGGAGTTGTGATATATTGAGCAGTTCCAATTATTTTACCACTTTGATCCTTTTTGACTTTGTTAGTTAAAACTGGTTCTCCGATATTTTCAATGCGAACCAAACCAGCTGAAGTTTGTTGTGTCGTTGCGACACTTACATATCCACCATACGATCTTGAAGCATCATATACAAATGCTTGTCCTGTATAAGGTGAGTTATATTCAAACACGTATTTATGAACTTTACCGCTTTGTAAGTTGTTGCTGCAGCTTGCTAAAAGCAGGGGTACTGAAGCACTAAGTAAAGGTAAAGAAGCTAATAATATTTTGTTTGCTTTTTTCATTTTAATCTCCATTTTTTATAATTCCATAAAAGTCACTAAGGTGTTATTGTATTTAAAAAATTATTATCTAGTTATATAAAATGACTTATATAAAATTACAAAATAATTATAAATTATTTTTAATCTTTTGTTAGGTTTTGCTCTTAAAGAGGCGCATTTTCTCTTGTCTTTCAATGTGACTTTTTTAATACATTTTTGATTGATTTTTATTACTTTTTTATTGAAATTATTTAAATCTGGGTTTTATTAAGAAAATGCTAAAAGATACTTTTTTATTAAGAAAATTCTTATGTTTATTGAGTAATTATGTACCTCTAAAATCCATAATCTTAGGACGGTAAATAATGTTGAAATATGAAAAATCTATATTATTCTTTTTAATTTTAATCTTATTAATTATGATATTTAAATGTATAAGTTGCATTACAAATTCCTCCAAGAATAATATTTTTAATTCACGAATTCATAGAATTCATCTTAATAATACCCTTGTTGAAATTAATAATTTCAATAGCAAAAAATGCAGCTATTATAGCTGTGAACATACTAGAAATTTGATAATTTTCATTTATTTTTTTTATGTCCATCATTTTTTCCTAACATTTATTATTTTAACAACATTTAAAATTTTTTTGCAAAAAAATATAATACTTTTTAAATTTATTTATAAAAATCGACTTAGTTTTAGCAGTTTTATTAATATAAAAAATAAAATAAAAAAATAAAGCAATATTAGATATTTTTGATATAATTTTTTTAATTCAACTTGTTATAGCTAATTATTTAGCATAATGAATTGGATTAACATAGTTAATGTCTTATCCGAGCTTTTTTGCTTATTTCACTAAATAATTTAGATCAGGGTCTGCGGAGTCTGATTTTTTAAAATTGTGATAAAATTTTACTATTATGAATTCAAAGACAAAAAATATTATTTTTAACGAACATAAAGACAATATTAAATGAGACATATATTTTATGTCCTTAGCCAAATTAAGTGCATTTAGATCTAAGGACCCAACAACAAAAGTAGGGGCCTGTATTGTAAGCCCAAATAATTATGTCATTTCATTAGGTTACAATGGAATGCCAACTAGTTTTAATAACACCGAGGTTGATAATGACCTAGCCTTTCCATGGAATCGACCAAGTTGTTCTGATGATGTGCTACATTCAAAATATACATATGTTGTTCATGCTGAAGCAAATGCTATAATTAATGCTAATCTAACTAATTCTAAAATTGAACCAGGTTCAGCAATTTATGTTACACATTCGCCATGCTATAACTGTGCAAAATTAATTGTCCAATCAAAAATATCAAGAGTTTATTATGCTAGTGAATATAAACCGGAAGCAGATGATTTTAAAGCTAGCCTAAAAATATTTAGCACCTTTGGTGTTGAATTTATAAAAATAAAAAATGATTTTGATATTGATTTTAAAATAAAGAAATAATTTTTTATTTAATTTAAATTTTTAGGTCTTAAAAATAAATTTAATATCACAAGTTTGATAAATATTTTTAAACTATAAAAATGTTGCAATTTGACTAAGAATTAACAATTTTCTAATAAAAAATTAGAAAAAAATAGTTCTACTTTAGGAATTTCATAAGAAATTGTTTTATTTTTTTCATCTACTTTAAAATCAAAATAATTTCTTATGAAATAAATAAGAAAAATTATCAAGCAGGTCTTGATAATTTTAATTATTTTGTTATAGTTTCTCCACATGATTGAGAGCTCAAAAGAGTTGCTAGATTTATTAAATATCGATGAATATTTTATTAAATCAAACATAAAAAAATCAATTTAAACTTGTTTTAGTTATAAAAACCGCTAAAATTTAAGTTAAAAAAGAATAAAGCCATCATTAAATTAAAAAAAATCCCACTTTTTGGGGAAAAATTAAACAACTAAAAATATAAAAAAAATTGCCTATATTTATGGCAAGCTTTTTTGTTCCCTGAAAACTGAATATCGACTTTTTTTGTTTTAGATAACTTCTATAGAATCACTATTAAACCAATCAATTTATTAGTACTGGTCAGCTGAATATATTGCTATACTTACACCTCCAGCCTATCAACCTCATAGTCTATAAGGAATTTAATAGGGAATACTCATCTCTGAGGGGGCTTCCCGCTTAGATGCTTTCAGCGGTTATCCCTGCCGCACTTGGCTACCCAGCTATGCTTCTGGCGAAACAACTGGCACACCATCGGTGCGTCCACTCCGGTCCTCTCGTACTAAGAGTAGCTCTCATCAATATTCCAACGCCCACATCAGATAGGAACCAAACTGTCTCACGACGTTTTGAACCCAGCTCGCGTACCGCTTTAATGGGCGAACAGCCCAACCCTTGGAACCGACTCCAGCTCCAGGATGCGATGAGCCGACATCGAGGTGCCAAACCTTCCCGTCGATGTGATCTCTTGGGAAAGATAAGCCTGTTATCCCCGGGGTAGCTTTTATCCGTTGAGCGACGGCCTTTCCACGAAGAACCGCCGGATCACTAAGTCCTGCTTTCGCACCTGCTCGACTTGTAGGTCTCACAGTCAATCACACTTCTACCTTTATGCTCTTTGATACGGTTTCTGACCGTATTGAGTGTAACTTTGAACGCCTCCGTTACCCTTTAGGAGGCGACCGCCCCAGTCAAACTACCCACCACACACTGTCCTCTTACCAGATCATGGTAACAAGTTAGAAGTTCAACGTAACAAGGGTGGTATTTCAACGACGACTCCACTTGAACTAGCGTCCAAGCATCACAGTCTCCCACCTATCCTACACAAGTTAAATCAAACTCCAATATGAAGTTATAGTAAAGCTCCACGGGGTCTTTTCGTCTAGATGCGGGTCTCCGGCGTCTTCGCCGGAACCATAATTTCACCGAGTCCAATGTCGAGACAGTTAAGAGATAATTACTCCTTTCGTGCAGGTCAGTATTTAGCCGACAAGGAATTTCGCTACCTTAGGACCGTTATAGTTACGGCCGCCGTTCACCCGGGCTTCACATCAATGCTTCGCTAATGCTAACACCTTTGCTTAACCTTCGGGCACTGGGCAGGAGTCACCCCATATACATCATCTTACGATTTAGCATAGAGCTGTGTTTTTGATAAACAGTTCCCCCTTACTATTCACTGCGGCCCACTTGTTATGGTGGGCATCCCTTCTTGCGAACTTACGGGATGAATTTGCAGAGTTCCTTGACATTGGTTTTCTCGCTCGCCTTAGAATACTCATCTTGGGGACGTGTGTCCGTTCTCGGTACGGGTTTCCATAAACTATATGTTAGAAGCTTTTTTAAGAGGTATGAAATCATCCAATTCGCTACTTAGTTGCCCTTTCACTATGCAT
>NZ_JBSQAW010000008.1:0-38354 GCF_053851555.1 Mycoplasma sp. 3398
TTAGGCACACAGCCAGCGTTCATCCTGAGCCAGGATCAAACTCTTAAAATTTGATTTTGGTTTTATTATATTTTTAAAAAATTAAAATTGACGTTATGGTATTCGTATCCAGTTTTCAAAGAACTACATATTAGGCACAAAAAAGTGCACTTTTATAAGTATACATTATTTTAAACTTTTTATTATGAAAATTTTTTAATTTTTTACATTAAATAAGAACGTTTTTAAAATAAGTACCATATCATTATACATGATTAAGTTAAAAAAAATAAAATAAATTTAACAAAATTTTTTAAATATTTTTGTTAAAAGCAAATATTGCAAAAAGTTCAAGATTTAAAATAAAAAACCTCCTTATATTTTTAAAAAATACGGAAGTTCTATAATTTATTATTATATCCTACAATATATATTTTAATTATCTATCAATCTGGATATTTAGCTACATTATTGATTCAATTTTTACCTTATATTTAGGAGCGGCCTCAACCTCTACAATATCGCCGACCTTATGATTAAGAATTGCTTTGGCTAACGGAGAAGAATTAGATATTTTCCCACTAAATGGATCTGCATCTAGTGCGCCAACAATAATAATAGTTAAAACAGCATTATTTTTTAAATTTAAAGCCTTAACTGTTGAACCAATTTTAACAATATGAGAACCGGTTGTGTCTTCAACAATAATATGGGCGTTTTCTAAAATATGTTGAATTTCTAGAATTTCGTTTTCAATGGCAGCTTGCTTATCACGGGCCGAATCATACTCAGCATTTTCTGATAAATCACCTTGATTTCTAGCTTCCTTGATTTCTTCGATGACTAACGGTCTAGCTTCTTCTTGCAAATATGCTAATCTTTTTTCATATTGTTCAAGGCTCTCCTTTGTTAAATATATTTTTTTATCTTCCATCTTCTTTTTCTCCTCTTTCAACAATGTCTTTTATGTTATTTTTAGCTAAAAGTATAACACTTTTATTTTTGAATTTTAAAGTTTCATAACGCAAACCAAGATTTGCTGATATCTTCTTTAACAAATCTAAATTAATGTTTTTATTATTTTCAATAATCATTATTCCTTTTGGGTTTAAAAAGTTTATTTTAGAACTTATGGTTGATTCCAATAATTGATCTTTATTATTTAAAATTATTATTAATTCATTGTCATTTGGAAGCTTAGCAACACTTTGGATATTTTCAAATTTTAGATCCGGAAATTCATATAAAATTTTTTCATTAATGCCTAAATCTATTGTTCCATTAAAAAATACTTTCTTATTAGCTAAATTTGATACTGATAAAGCAAGATAATTATCATCATCTTCTATATAAATATTATGGTAATCATTTAAATAAATGGTATTAACAACAAAACATACAAAAAAATCACTTAAATCATTATTATAAAACTTCTTAATACCGCTTAGAACCACACCATAATTAGGATTAATTTTAATAAGTTTTTCTTTTTCGCGTTCTTCATTAGGGGATAAATATTTTTTAATAGCCTTCTTCTTATAATAAAGACTAAGAACAAGAGCGATAATGGCAATTAATAAAGCTATAGCAATAGAAATAATTAATCCCGTTCTTACATTGGGAGGTATTTTGCTTGTCCCGTTAGAAATAGATGATATATATATTAATTTGCGCATAAATTATCTACCGTCTCAGCTTCAAACAAAATGTGTTCAATAGATTCGCCATTTTCATCTACTAATTCAAATTCATTAGCAAACTCTTCTAATAAATCACTTAAGATTGAAACAATCCCTTCATCTTCTACCTCTTCTAAAATATGAGATTTTGTTTGTCTAAATAGAAAAATACCTTTTTTATTAGTTAAAAATATGTATTTTTCACCATTTTCTTCAATCGAAAACAAAACTCACATTTTAACATTGTTTTCCAAAATGATTTCTCTTTCTTGTGAGAAGATAAATAATTTTTGTCGTATGTTTTTATTGTTGTTTTTATTGATTTCTTCCATAAATCTAACCTTTTTTTAAATAATCCTCTAGTATGATTTGGGCAGCTAATGAATCTTTTTTATTTTTTCTTTTTTTGCCATTGTATCCGGCATTATATAAAATATTTTCAGCAAATATTGTACTTTCTCTTTCGTCTTGTAAAATAACATTTATTTCAACATTGTCTTGAAGTCTTTGCTTAAATTTTTCCACCATGATTGTCCTTGGACTTCTTGAAAAATCCATTCTTGTTGGATAACCTAAGATAATTGTATCAATTTCATTCTTATATTGACTTTCATATAGTCAATATTTTACTCTCCTAATAACGTCGATAAAATGTCATTCCTCAAAATAGAGTGTTTCTAATCCAGAAGCAATTATATTATTAATATCACTGATAGCAAAACCGCATGTTTTTGAGCCTAAATCCATAGCTAGTTTACGCATTTATTAATTCCTTAATTTCATCCATAATTATTTTAATCTGTTTAGTTGAATTAATTGATCCTTGCGATACTATTTGATTACCGCCACCTTTACCATTAAAGTTAGAAATTATCCTTTTAAAAATCTTTGTTGAGTCATATTGTTTTGAAGCAACAATTAAAAAATAATTATCATCTTTAATTCTAGAAAGACCGATTATCAATGCATCGGCATTTGCTTCACGAATTTGCACAGCAATTTTTCTTAGTAAGCTTGCATCATTTTCATTAATTATGAATAACTTAACATTATTGCCAATTATTTCAGGATTATAAGCATTTAAATTTACTGATTCATTATTCTTTTCTTTTAATAATTTCTTATAATCTTCTCTTAATTTACTTTCGACTTCATCATAATAATCCAACATTTTTTCTTTCTGCGATGAAAGGCTAGGAATATCTACCAAATAAGATAAATTATAATTAGATTCTAATGCTCTATTATTCTTTACCAAGGAAGACAATAATTTTTGCTTTTCTAAAATTTCATTGTATAAATGTTTATTAACATACTCTTCAGAGGTAATAACCTTCAAACGATAAATTCCAGTTCCCTTTGAATCAACAGAAACAATTTTAAAGTTTTCGATTATGCCAGAATTTTCAACGTGTGTCCCACCGCATAAATCCTTAGTAATATTTTCAAATTCAACAACTCTGACATTATTAGCATCATAATATTCAGATTCATCAATTGTCATATATGCCCCTATTTCTTGTGCTTTTTTGACTGAAGTAATAATATAATTTCTCTTAGCCTGCATTGCAATATATTCATGCATAATATGCTCAATTTTTTTAATTTCATCCTTAGTTGGCCGATGATCTAATCCGAAGTCAAATGTAAAATATTCAGGATGAATGTTTGAACCAAGTTGTTCAATAATATCATTTGTGTAAGTTCTTCTTAAAGCATGGAACATAATATGTGTTGAACTATGATTTCTAGCATAATTAATTCTTTTTTCTTTGTCAATATAACATTCAATAGGTAAATTCTTATCAATCTTTCCCTTAACATAATGAACATGATTTTGGTATTTATCTTTAAATACATCAATTATTTCAATTTTATTATTTCCTTGCATCATATAGCCAAAGTCATGATTTTGTCCACCACTAGTTGCATAAAAAGGAGTATTGTCAAGAATAACATATGAAAAATCATCATCGCCATCTACCTTATCAATTTCCTGTTCCTCATTTAGCAAATAGATAATTTTTGATCTAGACTCAAGAAATTCATAACCAATAAATTCAGAAATTTTCCTGTCAACCAGTGAAAGCGAATTAATAACCTTTTGCATCGCAGCCTTTAAGCTGCCTTTTGAACGTTCTTGATGTTCCTTTTGAAAATCATAAAATTCTTGCAAATTAATTTCGATATTCTTTTCTTTTAATATTTCAGCCGTTAATTCAATAGGGAAGCCATAGGTATCAAACATTTTAAAGGCAATTTTAGCATCAATAAAACCTTTTTTATTTAGTTCGTGTTCAAGAAGTTTTTCGCCGTCTTTAATGGTTTTAGCAAATAAATTTTCCTCATCAGAAATTACCCTTGAAACAGTTTTAACATCGATTTCATATATCAATGAGTCCTTAACAACTTGAACTAATTTATATAAAAAAGTTTTTTGTTGTATTCCTAATGATAAACCAGCCCGGTAAGCTCTTCTTATTAAACGTCTAATAATGTATCCTCTACCAACATTTGAGGGGCTAACGCCATCATTAATAGCATTCACACTTGCTCTAATATGATCCGCAATAATCTTAAATCAAGTATTAATTTTTAACTGTTCTGGCTCTTTTGTAAAATAGTTATTTATATCGTAGTGATATTTTGTTCATTCTTCTACTTTTCTAATAATAGGCAAAAATAGGTCAGTATCAAAATTAGTAGGCGCATCCTGAATAATAGAGGTTATTCTTTCTAACCCTGCACCAGTATCGATATTTTTAGTAGCTAATTCAGAGTAGTTATTTTCGCCATCATTATTAAATTGCGAAAATACAATATTTCATATTTCAATATATCTATCATTCTCAATATCTTCTTTTAACAATTCAATGCCGCGCTTATCATATTTTTCACCCCGGTCATAAAAAATTTCAGTATCAGGGCCACAAGGTCCTTGACCAACATCTCAAAAATTAGTATCTCTTGTTCCACTTATAAGATGGTCCTTGTTTATACCTAACTCAATTCATCTATTATATGTATCCAAATCTTCTTCATAGTATGTTATATATATTTTTTCTTTTTCGAGTTTCAATACATTAAAAATAAACTCATATCCAAATGCAATAGCTTCTTTTTTAAAATAATCACCAATAGAAAAATTTCCTAGCATTTCAAAAAAGGTGTGATGTCTTGCGGTTATACCAACATTTTCAATATCATTAGTACGAATTGATTTTTGCGAATTTGTTATTCTCTTTGCGGGCGGAACTTTTTTACCGCTAAAATAATCTTTTAATGTTGCCACACCCGAATTAATTCATAATAATGAAGGGTCATTTTGAGGTATTAAAGATTTAGATTCTACAACAAGATGTTGTTTTGAAGCAAAAAAATCAAGTCACATTTGTCTAATTTGTTTTGATGAAAGCATTTTTTCTCCTTGTTTATATCATTATTTGATTTATAAAAAATTCTTTTGTTTTTGTTTATAAAAAATTCTATCAATGATTGCTGCCCCTACAACTTTTTGACCATCATAAATTACAACTTGTTGTCCTGGGGTTATAGCTTCTGTTTCATTGTACATGATCGCAATTTCATTATTGTCTAAAAGTTGAATCTTACATTTGATATCTTCTTGACGATATCTAAATTTGGCCGACAGGTTTTCCTGATTATATGTTTTAGCAATTAAATTTCAATCTTTGGCAATAATCTTATCGGATAACAAATATTCTTTATGGTCTTCATTAGCAACATAAATAATTCTTTTTTTAATATTATGTCCAACAACAAAATAAGGTTTCTTAAATCCACCGAGATTTAAACCCTTGCGTTGACCAATTGTATAATACATTGCGCCGTTATGCTCCCCAACCTTATTGCTTGTGGCAATATCAATTATGTCACCTGGTTGAGCAGGAATATAATTTTCAAGAAATTTTGTGAATCTTCTTTCGCCAATAAAACAAATGCCTGTTGAATCTTTTTTAAAGGCAGTTTTTAAGTTTAACTTCTTAGCAATTGTTCTTACTTCATTTTTTGTTATATTAGCTAGAGGAAAAATAACCTTTTTTAGTTGTTCATTGTTTAATTGAGCCAAGAAATACGATTGATCCTTAGTCTGATCAAAGGCCCGAAATAATTCCCCATCATTAGTGTATGCATAATGACCCATAGCAATATAATCGGCTTTTAATTCATTGAATGCATAATCCGAAAAAGCTTTAAACTTTATAAATTTATTACAAAAAATATCAGGATTTGGTGTACGGCCAATTTCATATTCATTAATTAGGTATTTAAAAACATTGTCTCAATATTCCTTAACAAAATCCACACGGTGTAGCTTAATATTTAGTTGATTTGCAACATCCTTTGCATCTTGATAATCTTGTTCTTGTGGACAAATATTTTGTGAAATATCTTCATTGCCTAAGAAATCATTGTTTAAAAATGAATCTCAATTTCGCATAAACAAACCTTCAACATCATATCCTTGTTTTAAAAGTAGGTATGCGCACACACTAGAATCAACTCCGCCACTCATTCCTAAAATTACTTTTTTGCTCATTTTACTCCAATAAAATATATTAAATTATAAAGTTTTTAACGAAATAAAAATTTATTTTATACGAAACTAGTATTATAAAAAATTAAAAAGAGTCTCTATATAGACTCTTAATCAACAAACGATGTATCAAACACACCGGATATATTATGAATATTTGAGGTAGTTATTCACGCAGACTTATCTACTTTCTTAACTTGTTCCATAATAATATCTTTTTCTAAAAATAAAGCAACAGTTTCAATTTTACCAAATTCCTCATGGCTAAATCCACCAACGCCATTAAAGATATTAAATGAGTGAGCATAACCAATCTTTTTAAATTGTTCAGCAACAATTTCAGGATATCTTGTATATATCTCAATTTTAACTTTCTTATATTTAGGATAAAACTTATTAACAAGTGTCGAAAATACTAATAAATATGAAATAGTACCTAAAATTCTTACTAAGAATAAGCCCGAATTTCAAACATGCCCTGTAATATTGCCGCTAAATTCTAACGAACCAATGATAATCGTTGATGAAGATGAAAAGCAAATTGCTACCATTAAGAATACATTACCAACTGGTTTTTTATTTTTATATGCAATAAAGTTAGAAATAACTGATGTTCCTCCAATAGAACCTTTTTGTCTTCATGCAACTATAGAAGCAAATCCTTCTGAAGCGCCACCCATAATAGCATAGACAAGAACCGGCCAATTTTGTCCATCATAAACACCATAAATTTTAGTGTCTTTTAATAATAAAGGTATTGAACCTAAGAGTGATACTTTTCCTATTTTAAATTGTTCAACTAATGCAGAATCAGTAATATTTTTAACTATCAAATTCAAGTCTTTTGGAGCGTATTGATTTTGAAAATAAGTAATAACTTCCTTAGCGCCTTTATCAAATTCAATTGTTAAATTTTCGCCTTGAAGAACTTTTAATATTTCTTTACTTTGTCCGTTGTTATATAGTTTTGAAACTACTCTCGTATCAATTCCGAAAGGAGCCCAATAGAAATTATTCTCGCCAACCGGATTATAGAATGAAATTTTTTGATTAATAAAGTTAACAATTGGATTTGATCCACGACCGTCATATTCTATATATATTAATTGAACAATAACCTGAAATAGCATTCAATAGTATGTTAAAACCATAAACATTCTCGGATTCATTCTTCAGAAAACAAACATTAATGGTAAATTAACTAATACATAAAATAAACCATAGAATTGTGCAGTAGCAGGAGCAGTAAAAGTAATAATTTGAGAAAGCGATGATGTGCCCGAAGCAATAGTTGCTGCCTTTCTAAGAAAAACAGTAATTGCTATATTGTATAAAAAAGCACTCAATAACATTCAAATAACTTTTTTAGGATATTTTTTTCATATATTAAAAATGGTTACTTGTTGTGGGTTTAAGATAGCCATTTTTTCATCATATAGAGCTTTTTTTTGCTCAACGGAAAGCTTCGTTTTTTGAATTTTTTTATCTAAGTTTTTTTGTTTCTTATCCATGATTTAATCCTCCTTTTCTTTGAAAATTTGATGTTTGTTGTTGCCGTGTTCCTTTAAGACATAGACAAATTTATTAAAGTCAGGATAAAACCCTAATTGAATAGTTTTAGTTGATCCGTGACGGTTTTTGGCAACAATAACGTTTGTTGTTGAAAACATTTCCTTTTGTTCGTTATTAGCATTTTGATCATTTTTTTTGTTTCGATAATAGTCATCGCGATGTAAAAAGATAACTCTATCAGCATCTTGCTCAATACCCCCGGATTCTCTTAAATCAGAAATTATAGGGGTTTTGTCTTCACGTTTTTCAACGCTACGGCTTAATTGACTTAAGGCAATAATAGGGCATGCTAATTCCCGACCAAGTTGCTTTAATGAACGTGAAATCTTGGCCACTTCAAGTTGTCTATTTTCTTGCGACCTTTTTGAATTGTCTCCAATAAGTTGCAGGTAATCTATAATAACAAGATCAACCTTAGCATTTCGGGCGTATCTTTTTGATAAGGTAATAATATCCGAAATATTTAAAGTAGCAAGATCATTTAATACAATATTTCACTCAAACATGTTTTCGACAGTATGAGATAAATTTCTTTGATCATCAATACTTAATTCTTTGGTTTTAAGTTTGTAAATAGGGACAGTTGAATCTATAGAAATCATACGCTGGACTAATTGTGGATTGGACATTTCAAGGCTAAAAAATAAAACGTTTTTTCCTTGTTTAGCTACATTATTAGCAATATTCAAAGCAAAGGCCGTTTTACCCATAGCCGGTCTAGCACCAATAATAGTTAAATCCCCACTATTTAAACCAAGCAAGCATTCATCTAATTCTGGAAAACCAAGTTGCAATCCTATTCCAATATCACTATCCTCCTTGCGCAAAATTTGTTGCATTATATTGTTTGCAACATCGCCAATTTTTTCAAATGAGGAATTAATTTCTGATATATCAATATTGATCAAGGATAATTGAATATGTGATAAAAGGTCCGACACATTAAAGGTTTTATTATCAATAGTATTTTTAATATCAACTATTAATTCATTAAGTTTATCGATTTTATATTGATCGATTATGTTTTTTACATATATTTCAATTTCACTCAAGAAACCAGCATTTTGAACCAAATAGCCAATATATTCAGGAGTATTCATATAAAATGAACCAACTAAATCAAACTGCTTTTTTTGCTCTAAGTAAACCAATAAATTAGAAAGGTCAAAATGCTCAGTAGAGTTATGCACTTCAACAATAGCAGAATATAATATTTGATGACTCTTAAAGTGAAACATTTCTGGCCTTATTAAAACAGCAATTTTCAAATATGTTTCAGGTTCAGATAAAATTAATCCCAATAAGGAGGCTTCATTATTAGCAATAGCAGTTTCTCTTGGGTTTAATGTTTGCATGCTCATTTTGCTCCCTTCATTTTATTGTTTTTTTATGTTATAAAATTATTTTTCTTCGAATATTTGAATTAATAAAATTGCATTAACTTCCGGGTGAAGCTTTACATTAATATAATGTTTTCCGAAAGTGTTATAAGAATCTTTATTTAAGGCATGAGCACTAATTTTAATATTATGTTTTATCAATTCTTTTTCAATAGCCTTGTTGGTTATTGAACCGTGAACAATATTTCCGTTCGATTTTAAGAAAAAGTTTAAAGTTATTTTTTCAATTTGCTCTTTTAAAACAATCGCTTTTTCAACTTCCCTTGCATGATCTTCGGCAATGTTTTGCTTAACTCTTTCTAAATTAGCTAGAGTTTGCTTATTCACTGGTTGAGCATAACCATTTTTTATTAAGAAATTTTTTGCAAACCCATCATTGATTTCAACAATTTCATTTGCTTTATATTTATCATATTGTTTAATTATTATTACTTTCATTTTTTACACTCACTATCGCTTGTATTAAGTTATCAACAAAAAGTTCGATATTTTCATCACTTTCAGCAGCTGCCGTGCCATAATGTCCTCCACCGTTAACTGCTTCTGCAATTAATTGAACATTAGTGTCAATTCCTCTGGCTGACATCTTACATTTTTTAGTCCCAGCTAATTTGCCAATAACAAAGGCTGCTTTTCTTCCATTAACTCTTAGGATTTCATCGGCAGCAATTGAAATTACATCAGGGGAAACAAAAATATTCTTATAAGCAATGAAATATCCAGGTTTAACCTCCTGCAAGTTTTCAAGAAGTTCTAAAACTTGTTTGAAGGTTTCTATATCTAATTTTAAAGTATTAACTGAAATTTGGATCTTAGCGCCTCATATCTCTAATAAGGCAGCTGCTGAAAAAGTCTTGGAACTTGTTTGTTTTTGAAAATTATTAGTGTCAAGATAAATGCCATTTAACAAATATTGTGCTGTGATCTCATCCATCTTGTCACCATTATTTGAAATAGCAATTATTTCACTAACAATTTCTGAGGCTGATGATGCTGATGAGTCAATATAAGTATTTTCTCTAAAAGCATATAATGGGTTTGCCCCGATTCGATGATGATCAATAATGATTATATTATCCTTTTCAATACCTTTAAATGCGTTGGGATTTTCAATTCTTGTTTCATCAGCAACATCACAAATTACTACAAGTGTTTTTTTATCATTTAATAATGTCGCTTCCTTTGGCGATATAAAGATTTGCTTGTCTAATGGACTCATATGATCATAAACGCGTTGCGTGGTTTCATCGAATGTCTTGTTTTGAATAAATGTTTCTTTTTCATAAGCTCTTGCTAATTTATGAATACCCCACGCAGAACCCAGCGCGTCAAGATCGGCGTTCTTATGACCATAAATTATAACTTTGTTAATATTCTTAGACTTTAATTTTGCAATCAAAACCTTAGAAATATAGCTAACATTAGTACGAGACATATTGATGTTTATTTCTGAGCTAGTTCCATAATATCTTGGATGTTCATTTTTTGTTAAAACAGTTATTTGGTCTCCACCACGGGTTTTGGATTGTAATAATGCCTCTTTGGCTAATTTATCAAGTGTTTCCAGCTTGAATAAACCATATGAAAACCCACCAGACAATGTCAAGGATATACCTTTATGCAGACTCTTATTTTTAAGTTGATTAAATGCCTCAAAGTTGGTTTTTTCTAGTTGCTCAAGAGTTTCTTGATTAGTTAAAACAAAGAAACGCCCATTCTCATATTGCCGGTAAATAATATTATAACTTTTAGAAATATCATCAAACAAGGACCCAAAACTTGAATATATAGCATAAAGATCTTCTTGTGATAAGGATACTTGGTATAAATTCATATTGTCAATATGAAATTCGCCAAAAACAACACGTTGCATCTTATAATCATTTAATAAAGCTGTTTGAATAGTTATATCTTTAATCTGAACAATATTTTTTTCAAAAATAACCTGAACATCGTACTCATAGTCATCTTTTTTAAAAACAAAGTTATTATTATTCCCATCTCATTCTTCAATATTAAAAACAGTTTTTATATTTTTTCCGACTATCGACTTGCCAAATTTGTTAATAACAAAGTTTGAAGCTCATATAATCCTTCCATTATTTAAAAAAATAATAGTACCAATCCCTTGATCACTTATTTCGTTTTGAATGAACTGATTTAGGGTTTGATTTGCAATTGATGATTCTTTTAAATATCTTCTTATGATGAAAAATATAAAAACTCCAAGGCCCAATACCAAAAGCGAATAAATAACAATAATAGGAACTCTTCAATTATTAGGTAAATGGAATAATCCTACAAACAAAAGAATCATTGGTACTATAAATAAAGTAAATACTTGAATTATTAAAATGAGTAATCTTTTTTTGTCTTCTTTGTTTTTCATATGTAAAATTATACAAAAATTGATATAAAAATGGACCAATGCACACTAAATTAAACATAGATTATTTAATTTTTAGTAATTTTAAATTTTTGGAAAGCAACATATTTAAATACTAAAAATCAAAATGTTTGATAATGTCTTGCAACCCTACTTTTTTTTCTGATGAGACTATAAAAATATTTACTTCTTTTTTAAATGTTAGTGCCTGGGTTTTTACTCTATGCCTTTGTGATTGGTTAGCCTTATCAATTTTAGTAATAATAATATTAAATGGTATTTTTAAATTATTAATATACACAATCATTTCCAAATCTATCGGCATAAACCCTATCTTGGCATCAATTAAGAAACAAACTATCTTATCATTTGGGCTGTTGCGAAAATAATAATCTATTATTCCGCTAACTTTCTGCTGTTCTTTTTTAGACATACTAGCATAACCATAACCGGGCAAATCAACCACAATCTTTTTGTTATTAGTTTCAAAATAATTTATTAATCTTGTACGTCCTGGACTTGAAGAAGTTTTTGCTAATTTATTATTAGCTAGAGCATTAATTAACGAAGACTTTCCTACATTTGAGCGCCCTCAAAAAACAATCTCATAACTGGTAAAATCTAATCAATTTTCCTGTGAAGTTGAACTTTTTATAAATTTTCACATATTATTTTTTTACCTTTTCATAAGCTAATCTAGCAATCATCATTGCATTATCGGTTGTATACTCCATTAATGGTAGATAAACATTGTTGTGAAGGGTTAACACCATTTCTCTAATTCCTTTATTAGCGCTTACTCCCCCTGCTAAAGTAATACATTTTGGTCCATACTTTTTAATTGCCTTTTCTAAATTAATTTTAAGGTAGGCAATTATCGTATTTTGGAATTCACAAGCAATCTTATTAATATTAATTTCTTCGTTTCTATTTATTAGACTATTAAAATGATTTATAACGGCTGTTTTGATTCCACTAAATGAAAAATCTAATTCATTTAATGTATGTGGAATTGAAAATTTATTTTTATATTTTTCTTTATTTTTAATTCAAATATTATCAATAATTGGTCCACCCGGAAAACCTAATGATAGTTTTCTAGCAATCTTATCATAAACCTCACCAACGGCATCGTCCAAAGTTTCACCGACTATCTCAAAACTATTAGAATCAGTATATAACATCAATTGCGAATGTCCACCTGAAACTAATAAGCATAAGGCAGGAAATTCTAATTCTTTCGATATAAAAGCTGAATAAAAATGGCCTTCTAAGTGATTTAACCCAATTGCTGGTATTTGATATATTCTGGACATTGTTTGTGCAACAATAAAACCTATTTGCAACGATCCTACCAATCCCGGTTCCTTAGTATAAGCAATATAATCAATATTCTTACAAATCTCCTTGTTATTAACAACGATATTCTTAAATTCCTCAATTAATAATGCAATATTTCTAACATGCAATCTCGAAGCAATTTCTGGAATGGTTCCACCATATTTTTTATGAATTTCTGTTTGAGATATAGTTTTCATTCAAACAGGCTTATTATCTTCCAAAATAGCAAAAGAGGTATCATCATGAGAGCTCTCGATAGCAAAAATTTTCATTAAACACCTCCAATTTGAGGATCAGAAGCATAAATTAATTCCTCTTTTAAGATGTCACTTGATTCTCTAAATAAATCAACATATTTACTAAAATTTTTAAAGAAATTTTGGTAATTAAAATCTATTACTGAATTTATACTATCAACTAAATTTATAGTTATTCCTAAATTAGTTTTAATTACTTCATATGCCTTATACCTATTAGCTTTTATATAAATAACGTCCAAATTTAGTTGTTTAAAAAACAAATCATATGTTGGCGCAATAAAAACTTTTATATCATTTTTTGCGATTACATTTTGAAGAAGTTTATTGGTAGATGCAAAAACAAAGGCTAGGCGTGTTCCGGTAAAACTTCCAGGTCCATTTGTTATGTAAAGATTATCTAGATAATTCAACTTTGTATTATTTCTTCCTAATAACTCATCTATTGATTCAAAGAATTTATCAGTTTTTTTAATTAGTTTTTCAATTAATATATGGTCAATCACATTACCATTTTCAGTTAAAGCTATGCAAAAATCTGGCAAAGAAGTTTCAATGAATAAGCCTTGATAACAAGTTTGCTTAGTTATTTTAAATAAATGAAAAATTTGACCATCCCTTTCATGAAGACTGACCTCAATATTAAAATAATATTTAAAATTATGTATAATGTTTTTTGACCATTCAATAACAACGATTTTATCTTCAAAATATTCTTCATATGGGAATAAATCACCAACTAATTTATACGCATCAATATGTACCATTTTATCATAGCATATTATAGTATTAAATGTTGGGGAAACCACAGCCTTAGATTCACCTAATTTTTTGGCTATTTGCGCAGTTAATGTTGTCTTCCCTGCACCTAATTCCCCGTCTAATAATATAGCTTCTATTTTTTTAAATGACAGAAGATAATTAACTAATTCATCTAGCTTTTCGCCTTCCTTAAACCAAAATTCCTTCATTTTTTTAAAATAATCTCCTTATATAAAAACAAAAAAGAAGATTCAAATATTTTATGATTCTTCTTTTTTAAAATAATTTAGCACTGGCTTTTTTGTCAACTTCAGCTTTTTTCGTTTTAATGTCATCAAGAATTTTATTTAGTTCTTGTATTAATTTGGCTTTAGCATTATCATTAAATAAAACTGAATTTATTTTCTTAATTTCTTCTTCTTTTGCGCTGTATTGTTTAACTAACTCAATTTTCAATTCATTATATTTTTTATCTGACAACTGTTCATGTGCATATTGCTTTAATGTATTTAAAAAAATAAATACATCTCTTTGGTTATTACTATATTTTTCAGTTGTTGTTTTATTATCATTAAGAATTTTATTTGTATTTTCAATAAAATCACTAAGTGCCTTCTGATAATCGATATTTTTACTGCTATTATTTTTTAATATATTTTCAGCGTCAATAATTTCTTTTCTTAATTTGTCCTCATAATCATCAGCAAATTCAATATTAGATAATTGTTGCTTAGCAAGGGAAACTTCTCTTTCTAATTCTGCTTTATAGTTAGTACATGAAATGGCAATTAATGGGAGAGTCAAAGCAGAAATCGAACCAATACTAATTAACGTTTTTGTTATTTTATTCATAATTCTCCTCTAAAATAAATACCATAAATAACTAAGAGCAAATCTCAAGGTCATTATGTGAGAATTCCGTTGGCACTTTTCTTCCAAATTGTTCAATATTTACAAATGCTTTTTGCTCAATGTCATCATTTCTAATAATTTCGCCAACTCCGCCCTTGAATATACCACTCTTAATTTTAACAATAATCCCCTCTTTAAATGCTGTTTCAATATCTCCCGCTTCAAATTTCTCAATGAGAATCCTTTCTTTTTCAACCATTTTTTCAAAGGTGTTTTCACTGATTGGCGTTGGTTTTGCACCTTTTCCAGAAGATCCAATCAAACCAGTAACGTATTGTGTATTACGAACTAAATACCAGGATTCATCAGTCATTATCATATTAAGAAAAATATAACCTTTATAAATATTTACATACTTAATGTTGTATTCCTCACCCCTGCTTTTCTTTTGCAATTCTTTGCTAGACAAATGGGGCATCTTAAAAATTCTAATATCCTTAAAGAAATCTTCCATTTTTTGAGAACTAATTTTGTTTTTCAATGCTTCAACAACATTATCTTCCTTGCCTGAAACAGTTGATATCATATATCACTTACAATCTGAATACATTTTTTCTCCTTAAAAAATATTATGTTCTAATACCCACTACATTTCATAAACCGGTAAAAATTAAAGTTATAACAAAGCAAAATATAGCCATGATTAACACAAAGGCAATAGTAATTCCAAACCATTTTCAAGACTTGAAATTACTTGGCCACGCAACTCTCTTAATTTCCCTTACTAAATTTCTAAAAGTGTAAAGTTTCGTTGCCTTAGCTTCATCCTTTTTTCTTTCCTTTAAAAGGGCTTTCTCTCTTCTTACTCTATCTTTAATCTCTTTTTTTTCTTCAGGACTCATCTTTGTTTTTTCTAGCATACCTTATTTTTCCTCTTTATGAATTGTTTGAATATTGCAATATTTACAAAATTTCTTAATCTCTAGTCTTTTTTCATTACTTTTATTAACAGAATAATTTTTATGCAAGCATTCCTGACAAGATAGTGACACTTTCTTTTGCTTTCTCATATAAGGAAAATTATATTATTTTTTTACATTTTTTTCAAATAAAACTAGACTTAGACATATTGTGGACAATAAATAAGATATATAAAATATAATTTTACTTACTATGGTACACAATTATTTGTATTTTTTGTTAAATGTAATTTGGATAATACCTATTATTATCGCCTTCATTATTCGATCTTTAAAAAAGGAATTTAAAATCAAGAAACTTCAAAAAAAGATTGAATACATAAACCAAAATTTAAAAAAAATTAAAAAAATTAATAATCAATTTCATGAATTTACAGATAAAAACAATAAATGCACATACCAAGAAAAAATAACTGCTAATGTAATAAATATTATTGAATTTTCACTATCTAAGATAACTTTTTTTCTTAATGAATTGCATATGATTAATAACATAAGAAACATACAAGAAAAAAAATCGAAAAGCCCTGAATTTAAAAAAATTTTTAATAAAGCAATTGTCGAATGAAAAACAATAAAAGAAACAATAAAAGAAAACAAAGATTTTATTTTTCTTGAAAGTCAAAATATCTCAAAATTTCTCATCTTTTCAAATAATTTAAAATCCGTCTTCTTAAATATAAATAAATGTATTGATAACAATAAAAACAACCTTTTCTTGCAAGATTTTTCAATTGAATTTAATAAAAAATACAATGAAATAAAAAATATTGTCGAATATAGTAGTAAGCTTCAACTATATAAAGGTTGGAATAATCATTTTTTAACTAATTCAAAAAATACCAAAAAAATATTAAATGATTTTTTGTTCTTTATAAAAAATGGTTTAACACTATATTCATATATTGAAAATAATATTGAAATTCCATTTAAATTTATTGAGGACATTGTCACCAAATATTCATCTTTTCACCAATTTTTTTTTAATTGGCAAATGCTAAATTCTTTCATTGATGAAACTAGAAGTGTGATTGAAGAAATTAAAATTAAAATTCATAAAACTAATTTTTTTGATTGAATTGTAACATTCAAAATAAAACTTGAAAACCTTTCAAAAAAAATAATTTACAAATATATTGAAATCAAAAAAGAAATAGATAGTTTTGAAATATTAAAATCAAATTCTGAGCTTATAAGCAAAATAATTGATCTTTTTGATATACAACATTGAAAAAATCTTAAATCAGACCGCCAAAACGCAAAATATAAATTATTAATAAATAATTTTTATGAATTTTATTACCAAAATCTGGCGTATTTTAAATCAAAAAATAAAAAAAATTCAAGCAATATTTCATATTTTGAAAGATTAAATAATCTAAATAATATTCTAAAAAAAATGTGTAAAATCCCGTTTTTTCAAAGACAATTTAAAAATAATTGAAACAAAAAAGATAAGACCGCTTTCAAGGATAAAATGACCAATATGTTAATTGAGACATTTGGACTACATGACTTTAAAATACCATTAAATGAGGAAATAACTTATTATAAAAATAAATTTGAATCACTGCTAGAAAAGCAAAATATAAATGACGAATATGAACTAAACTTAATAAATCAAGTCATTCAAAAAAAAATTATTGTGATTAACATAAAATATTTGGTTGCAAGGCATCTAATCGATAATTTTAACTTGCTAACAAAGAATAAATTTCAAGAAAAAAATATTGAATTAATTAACTTAATATATCAGAATAAATATGATGAAATAATTAATAAATCGCTAAAATTAATTAATAAGTCAAAGGAGAAATAAAATGTGTGCTAATCAAGAAATGGAAATATTAATTAGATACGGAGAATTAACACTAAAAGGTGAAAATAAAAAGGATTTCATTAATCAATTAAGAAAAAATATTGAACTATATATACCTAAAAATGAGTTAAGAATGGAATACGACAGAGCTTTTTGTAAGTATTCAGAGCAAAATTTAAAATCCCTAAAATTTATTTTTGGAATTTCATCTTATTCAATAGTTCACAAGACATCAACCAATATTGAAGATATTGAAAAAAAAGTATTTGAACTAGCCTCGAAAAAATCATTCAACTCTTTTGCTATAAATGCCAGAAGACATAATAAAAATTATCATTTAACTTCATCGGAAATCAATATGCACTTTGGCGGTTTTATATTAAATAATTTTAAAAATAAAGTTGTAAACCTTAGCAATCCTGATTTATCCATATATATTGAAATAAGAGACAAATTTACATATATTTTTAGCGATTACATTTATGCCCTTGGTGGAATGCCAGTGTGTTCATCAGGACGTGTTTTACATTTAATAAGTGGTGGAATCGATTCTCCTGTTGCTGCACATTTATTGCAAAAAAGGGGATTAAAGATTGAATTTTTAAACTTCATTACACCCCCTCATACCGATGAAAAAACAACTATGAAAATCGAACAAATTATCAAAACATTAACCAAATTTCAAGGATCTTCTACTCTTTTTCAAATTAATTACACAAAATTAATGAATTATATAGGTCTTGTATCAAATCAAAAATATAAAATAACACTAATGCGCCGCAGTTTCTATCGTATTGCACAAAAAATAGCCAAAAAATATAATATAAAAGCAATTTCGAATGGTGAAAATTTAGCACAAGTTGCTTCGCAAACATTAGAATCAATCCACGCAATATCAGAGGTTTGTGATTTGCCTATTTTTAGACCGTTATTAAGCTTCGATAAAAATGAAACAATAACAATTGCCAAAGCCATTAACACAATGGAAATATCGATCCAAAAAGCTTGCGAAACATGTGAACTTTTTGCCCCAAGATTCCCAGTCACCAAACCTACAAGAGAGGAAGCAAAAAGATTAGAAGAAGAACTTGAAAATCTTGAGAAACTTGAGAATGAAATAATTAACGAAGTTGAAATAAAAACATTTAATTTAAGAAATGACAAATAAAAATAATTTTTTTTGTAAACTAAAAAAATATCCAAAACTTAAAAGAAATTACATTTTCTTTCTTGCTTTATGTGTTTATGCAATTATTATTCCTATCATTCTCATTACAGCATGAATTGTTTATCTTATTTTAAATAATGGAAAACATTTTCTAATGCAATCAAATAATTTTATAGTTTTAATTAGCATCACTAGCATACTATTTATTAGCTGACTTACCTGTTTTTTCTTAATTAGATATATTATTAAAATCACATTTGCAAAAATATATAAAATAACTAAAAATAAAATAATTAACAAAATTGCTATTTTCTTTTTGGGTGAAAAAATTATGAATGCAGATATTCATATGATTAACCAAGAACTGGAAGAAAACAATAAAAACCAACGTCTATAAAACACTCATTTGTGTCTTTATATTTTTTAATTTTTATTTAAATATTCAAAAAATATATAATTAATTATCATGAGTACAACTAATTACGAAGCAAAAGATTTAAAAGTTTTAAAGGGTTTAGAGGCAGTTATTAAAAGACCTGGAATGTATGTTGGTTCTACTGATTCAAACGGATTACATCATCTAATTTGGGAAATTTTTGATAATGCTATTGATGAAGCATTAGCCGGATATGCTAATAATATTAAGGTAATATTAAAAAGTGATGGGTCTGTTATTGTTGAAGACAACGGAAGAGGTGTTCCAATCAATAAACATGAGACAGGAAAAAGTGGTGTTGAACTAGTATTTACCGAATTACATGCTGGCGGTAAATTCGGCGATGGGGCATACAAAACTAGTGGAGGACTTCACGGCGTTGGGTCCTCAGTAGTAAATGCCCTTAGTTCTAAAGTTGAAGTTAGCGTTTATCGTGACAAAAAAGAATACTTCACATCTTTTGAACAAGAAAAAATTACAAGTAAAACAACAATTATAGGACCGACTACAAAACGTGGAACTAAGGTTCAATTTTGACCTAATTATTCAATATTTAAAAAAGCGAAATTTTCATCTGAAACAGTTAAAGAAAAATTAAGAGAGGCCAGTTTCTTAATATCAAATTTGAAAATCAACTATATCAATGAAAATACTAACGAAAATGTTGTTTTTCAAACCAATGAAGGAATTAAAGAATATATCAACTTTGTTGGCGAGGGCCGAAAATTTATCAGTAGAATTTTCTTTGCGTCAGGAAAATCAAAAAACAATATTGAGGTTGAAATATCATTAGCGTATACTGAAAACTATAGTGAATCAATATATTCCTTTGTCAATAATGTTAAAACTAGGGATGGAGGAACTCATGAAACAGCATTTAAATCTGCATTAACCAAAACAATTAATGAATGGTATGCAAAAAATTCAAGTTCTAAAACAAAAATTAATTTTGATGGATTAGATGTTAGAGAGGGAATAATTGCTGTAGTATCACTAAAAATTCCTGAAAGTATTCTTGAATTTGTTGGGCAAACTAAGGATAAATTAGGAACGCCTGAAGCAAGGGAATCTGTTGAAGATTTCTTTAGTGAAAAATTTACATTTTTTTTAAATGAAAACAAGCAAGAAGCTGACAAAATCATCGAGAAAATTAAGCGAACATATGATGGAAGAATTGCGGCAAGAAATGCTAGAAATGAAGCTAGAAAGGTAAAAAATAAACTCGATTCAAAAAAAATTCTTTCAAACAAATTAACTCCTGCACAAACAAAGAACAAAACAATCAAAGAGCTTTTTTTAGTCGAAGGTGATTCGGCCGGAGGGTCAGCTAAAATGGGCAGAAATCGAATGACTCAAGCCATTCTTCCCTTACGTGGGGTTGTAATGAATACTGATAAGGCCAAGTTAGTTGATGTCCTTGCAAATGAAGAACTTGCAACAATTATTAACACGATTGGAGCTGGAATTGGTAGCGAATTCGATGCCAAGAATTCACAATATGGAAAAATTATTATTATGACTGATGCGGATGTTGATGGAGCCCATATTCAAATGCTTTTATTAACATTTTTCTGAAGATATATGAAAAAACTAATTGAATTAGGAATGGTATATATCGCTTTGCCCCCATTATATAAAATAACAATTAAAAACTCAAATAACAAATATTTCTATGCTTGAGACGAAGAACAACTAAGAGAAATAACGTCGCAATATACAAACTACGAAATTCAAAGATATAAAGGACTTGGAGAAATGAATGCTGACCAACTTTGAGAAACAACAATGAATCCTGCAACTCGTTCAATCATTAAGGTAGGCATCGATCAGCAAGCATTAATAGAAAGGTATATAACTACCTTTATGAGTGATGATTCGGAGGCAAGAAAAAATTGAATCAATAATAACATCGACTTTTCAAGTATTGATGAATTTGAAATTAATAAAAAATAAATGAGGCACGACTTATGGACAAGAAAAATAAAAATAATTATGACCAAGTAATTGAAAATATTATTGATAAGAATATGGTCGACATTATGAGCGATAGTTTTGCCCGTTTTTCAAAATATGTTATTCAACAGCGTGCAATACCCGATGCCAGAGATGGCTTAAAACCAGTACAACGTCGTATCCTTTATTCAATGTGAAATCTAAAACTTAGAAACAAGGAGGCATTCAAAAAATCGGCACGGATTGTTGGGGATGTTTTAGGTAAATATCACCCACACGGCGATAGTTCTGTTTATGAAGCAATGGTAAGAATGGCGCAGGAATGAAAAAGCAATTATCCGCTTGTGCAAATGCATGGAAATAAGGGTTCCATTGATGATGACCCAGCTGCTGCTATGCGTTACACAGAATCAAGATTAGAAAAAATAACAGAACTAATGCTAAAAGATTTGGAGCGCAAAGTAGTACCAATGATTCCAAACTTTGATGATTCAGAATATGAACCCGTTGTCTTACCGACCCTTTTTCCTAATTTGCTAGTAAATGGAGCAATGGGGATTGCATCAGGCTTTGCAACGCAAATTCCTCCCCATAATTTAGGCGAACTAATTGATGCCTTAATTGCTATGATTAAAAACCCAAATATCACCACTAGCGAATTAATGAATTATGTTAAAGGCCCTGACTTTCCGACCGGAGGCATAATTAACGGGACCAAAGGAATTCACGATGCTTTTATGACCGGAAGAGGAAAAATTTCACTATCCTCAAAATATAATTATGTTTATGACAAAAAAGAAAACATTGTTGGTATAGAAATTACTGAAATTCCCTTTGGTGTAGTTAAGTCAAAAATGGTTTTTGAAATTGATACAATCATTTCTTCAAAAGTAATTTCTGGAATTAAAGAAATTAGAGATCAATCTGATCGCGATGGATTATCAATATACATTGAACTTGAAGAAAATGCAAATGCCGAGGCAATCATGATATATCTAATGAACAAAACTAAACTAAGAGTTAATTATGATTACAATATGCTTGCTATATATAAAAATGCACCTAGCCTATTATCGCTTTACAAAGCATTATATGCATTTCTTGAGCATTCAAAACAAATAAATACCAATGGAATAAAATACGATCTTCAAAGATATAAATTACGCCATGAAATCGTTGAAGGTTTTATTAGAGTAGCAGAAATTTCTGATGAAGTTATCAAATTAATCAAGGAAAGTGATAATTCCAAAAAAGGTGTAATTCTTTCACTAATAAAGGCATTTAATTTTAGTGAAATTCAGGCAACAGCCATAGCTGAGCTAAGACTATATAAACTCTCAAGAATGGATCAAATTGAATTTCAGCAAGAAAAAACTAACCTTGAAGCCTTAATTACACAATGTAAAACCTTACTTAGTGATAACTACGAATTTAATATTTTTTTAATAAAACAACTAACTGAAATAAAAATTGAATATGCACAGGATAGAAAAACCATAATTAAAGAAGAAGGCATAAATAAAGATATTGATCATAAACTTCTTGCTAAAAATGAAAATTTTTATTTCTTTATTTCTCAAGAAGGCTATATCAAAAAAATTAGTACAAAAATTTATAATGCTAACGACTTTGCTACATATAAACTAAAAGAAGGAGATGCAATTAAATATTATGATGAAATTAATTCTCTTTCAAAATTAATTTTCTTTACTAACAAGGGGAATTTTTTCATCATTGAAGCACATATTTTAAAAGATAATTCATGAAAAGAATTGGGTATGCATATATCTTCATTAGTGAATCTTGATAGCAATGAAAAAATTATTCGAGTAATGGAAATAACATCATATGAATCGTATGCTAACATTATACTAATAACAAAATATGGTTTTGCTAAAAAAGTAAAGATATCTAGCTTTAATTCAAAAGTATTAAACAAGAAGAGAATTTGTATAAATTTTAAGAATAATGATGATGAATTAATCGATGCAAAAATTGGCAATGATGAGAAGGATATTTTCATACTGCTTAATAATGGTTCATATTTCTTATTAAATGAAAATGTTTTTTCAACTGATCTAGCCCTCAAAGCGCAAGGCATAAAACTATTGCCTAAATTACAAACAAATGAAAAAATTTTTGTGTCTACTTTTACAACTTGTTTACCTTTAAATGTAGTAACAATGATAACTGAAGGCGGAATGTATAAACAATGAAATATGAGGGACATAAAATATACAGGGCGCGCAAACCGTGGGACCAAATTATTCAACTGTTTAAAAAATATCAATTGCATTCCAAAATGCCTAGAAGTAAATACTAAAAACCTTGAATTACTAATAACAAATGAAAATAATGAAACACAAAAACTTGATTTTAAGTGCAGTCAAAGTGATAAAATTAAGATCGAAAAATTAAATAAATTTAGCAATGAATTAAATAATTCGGGTTACTTAATTCAGCATATAAAAATAAACAAGCTTATTGAAGATGATAGTAAACAAAAAGAAATTCTAAAACTCAAATTTCAAGATAATTTAACAAAAAATAGCAGCATCGAAGAAACAACTGAAACAACACTATTTAAAAAAAATTATTACACTAATTCATTAAAGATTAATAACCAAATCTTTGATGAAGAAGATCAAATTAACCTTTTTGATGCGGCCAATGACTTCAAAGAACTTAATCATAAAATATCAAATAAGGAACATTTAAAGAAAACATTATCACTTGAAGAAAAAATAAAAGCAATGGATGATATTGATTTTGATTTGATCGAGCAAAAAGTTGAGCAAATTAAGAAAAAATAGTTATAATATTAACTATCCTTCTAAAGTAATAAAATTAGCAAATATTGAAAGGAAATGCGATGAGAAAAGACGTTAGATTAGCAAATAAGGTTAAAGCTGAAAAAAGAGCTCACAAATTAGCTAAAGAAAGAGCCCGCGACCTAAGAAGAGAAGCAAGAAAAGCTGAAGCAAAATCACAATAATAATATATTTTGTAACCTTTTAAGCACACTGTGGTGTGTTTTTTTAATGTTAAGAACATTGCTATTAATATAAAATAACACAACTTCTATGTCGTAATTATTAACCTTCTTTTAAGACATATTAGAGTATTATAAAAACGCTAAAAATTAAATAGTATTATAATTAAAATGTTAACCAATTTATTCTAAGGAAATTATTAATATGAAAAAAACTTATTCAAAAAACATAATGATTTATTTAACAACGCTAACGTTACCAACAACATTTTTGATTTTGTCCTCATGTTCAACGCAAACGCAAACTTCTGAAAATGAAAAAAAATATCTAAATAAAAAAGAAGAACTTCTAAAAAACATCCTTAAAATAAAAGATAATGAAAAATTAAATAAGCTATGAAACAAGCTAGAGATTATAGAAAGCAAGGAAAACTCTAAAAACTTTGATTCATTAATTAAGGAAATTGAAATATTAAATAATGAAACTCTAAGGGAAATAAGTCCTTCAGCAAATCCAAATGATAAAAAAACAGAAACAGGAAGCGAGAATAATCCTATTACTCCCGATAAGAAAGAGAAAGATAATAGACAACAAGAACAAGATAATAACACCTTGGCAAGAAATGGTGCTGCCCCAACCACAAATAACGGATTTCACATCCAATATGATAACTCGAATAAATTTTATGAATCACTAAATGGGTTAAGTGGACAAGAATTAAGAGACAAACTTTTTATGATTCAACTACAAAACCGAGACAAAACGGGTGTCGGTAAAGCTGCTTATGCAAAGTTGCACAATACTTATGTTGATGCATTCGTTGATAAGTATTATGAAAAAGATGGCACAGTTTTAGATCTATATACGGAAATAATTGGGGGAAAAGACAAATACAACTTTGAATTTGGCAAATATCGTGACATTGGAAATAAAGAGGGGCAAGGTATGAATCGTGAACATATCATTGCACAATCCTGATTTGCAAAACAAGGGCCAATGAGAAATGATGCCCACCATGTTTGACCGTCAGATAAAAAAGTCAATGCTATCCATGGTAATTTACCATATGGAGAAACTCAAAATGGCAAAATAGTTTCAAGCAATGGTTCAAAGTTAGGAATTGGAAAAGAAGATGGAGAGCAGGTTTTTGAAGTAATAGATGAATTTAAAGGTGATATAGCAAGAGTTTTCTTCTATTTTGTGTTAACTTATAGAGACAAAAATATTACAAACAACCACTCCGCACAAAGAGTATTTTTTGAAGAAAATGGCATAAATCAAATAAAACAAAAATATTTAGAAACTTATTTAAAATGAAATAAATTAGATGGAATTTCACAATTTGATATCGATAGAAACAATGGTGTTTATAAACATCAAAGAAATCGTAACCCATTTACTGACTATCCTGAATTAATAAAGGTCTATTTTGAACATGACGATAATTACGTCTTTCAAAACAAAGGGATTGCTATAAAATTAGTTAAAAATTAATCTTATTTTTGAGGATTTAAAATGAAAAAATATATTCAATTTAAGCAAGAAAAAGAAGCGTTTGATAAAATGATCAAAAACATTGCAAGCTTATGCGAAATCCCTTCCATCAGTATAGAGCAAGAAGGAAAATACCCATTTGGTATAAACGCTGATAATGCTTTAAACTATGCCCTAAAATTAGCTGATTCTTTTGGCTTTGAAACATATAAAGATCCACACAATCGATATGGATATGCACAAATTGGTAATGGGGCAAAAATTCTAGGTATTTTAGCTCACTTAGATGTTGTTCCTGCTGGCGATGAAAAGCAATGAAAAACTAGCGCCTTTGTTCCAGTAATCACTGATAATGAAATAATTTGTAGAGGTAGTCTTGATGACAAGGGTCCTGCAATCATTAACATGTATGCAATGAAATATCTCAAAGACAATGATCTAGTCAATGATGAATGGTCTATTCGAATTATCTTTGGGATTTCCGAAGAGACAACTATGAAATCAATGAAATTTTATCTTGCAGACTTTGGCCATCCATATGTTTCATATACTCCTGACGGAGAATGGCCACTTATTTTTGCAGAAAAACTTATATATCAAGTTAGTTTTATTTTTAATAAAATTGATAATCTTGAAATAAATGCCGGAAATGTTGTAAATCAAATACCAGACAAAACTGAATATATATACAACGGAAAGCTACACAGTGTATTAGGGAAGGGTGGTCATGGTTCAACGCCAGAAAAAGGTGATAATGCTATTATCAAATCAATCCTAGAACTAAAAGAAAAACATCCCCAATTGTTAAGATATAATCTAATAAAATTTATTAGTGAAAATTTAGAAACTCGTGATTTTAGATTAAAAAATATTTTTCCAGACTATGATGATTTCTCGGGTAGCCTTAGTGCTAATCTTGGTATTATCAAAACAACCTCTGACAAACATATCATAACTTTTGATTTGCGAGTCCCGGCAACCCATTCTGTTGAAGAGGTTACAAATTCTATAAAAAAATACCTTTCATGCAATTTTTCGGATGTACATTTTGAAGTAGTTGGAACTAAAAATTCTATGTTTATGTCACCCGAGAGCAAATTAATAAAATTACTAATGCAAACATATAATGAAGCAATAAATACCAAAGAGCTACCATTAGCAATTGGTGGAGGGACCTACGCACGTATAGTTAATAATTGCGTAGCTTTTGGTTCAACAAAATATATGCATTTAATGCATGGACCAAACGAATGCTTCACATTCAAAGAAATAAAAAAATCGCTCGAAATTTACATTAATGCTCTAAATAGAATACAAGATGAAATATAATGAAAATAAGAATAGAAAAAATCATTTCTTGATATCTTAACATTTCAAGAAATGAATGCAAAAAAATAATAAAAGCTAAAAGGGTTCTAATAAATAATAAATCAATCCTTAAGCCAATTTGTGTTGATATTAATAATGATACAATTATGATTGATGGTAAGCTAGTTGAATATAAAGAAAAACAATATTTTGTTTTCAACAAACCATCAGGATACATAACGGCAAATTTTGATAAAAAAAGTAAAACAATTTTCGAAATTATTGACCTTGATCCCAATAAATTTTTTTCATATGGTAGACTTGACAAAGACACAGAGGGATTATTAATAATAAGTAATGATGGTTTTTTAGGCCATCAAATTATGAACTCAAAATTCGAAATACCTAAAACATATTATTTTCAGACTAATAAACCTTTTGATGACAAAATAAAAAATCACTATCCCAAACCAATTATCATTGCAAATAATTATCATGTAGAAAGATATGAGTTTATCTTTATAGACTCTAAATCTGCATATATAACTATTTATGAAGGTAAATTTCATCAAGTTAAGGAAATGCTAAATTTTTTTGGTTATAAAATAACCTACCTAAAAAGAGTATCAATAGGCACACTAAAATTAGATAATAATTTGAATTTGGGCGAAATCAGAGAAATACGTCAAGATGAAATTAGCAAAATTTTAGAGAATTTTAAAACTTTTAAAAAGTAAAATTAGGTTTTTTCAAAAGATATAACAAAGATTATTGCTTTAACAAAAAATCTGGATTTAAACCAGATTTTTTAATTTAGCTCCATGAAAAATGGCTTTATTAGTTAGCAAACAAATAGGTGCTAGTCTTCCCTGAATGATGAATTATACATTTTTTCATATAAACCTTTTTTAGCTAATAATTCCTTATGGGTACCCGATTCAACAATTTCGCCATTATTAACAACCAAAATTTTATCAGCGCTCAAAATAGTCGAAAGTCTATGAGCAATAATAAACGAAGTTTTTCCCTTCATTAATTTCATCATTGCTTTTTGAATTATTTTTTCGGTTCTCGTATCAATATTAGAAGTTGCCTCATCAAGAATTAAAATATTTCGATTAGCAATGATTGCTCGTGTTATAGCAATTAATTGTCTTTCACCTTGCGATAAATTGGCACCACCTTCTTCAATAATTTCTTCATATCCATTTCCTAATCGCATTATAAACTCATCTGCATGCGAAATTTTTGCAGCTTCCTTTATTTCATCATCAGTAGCATTTGGATTAGCATAACGAAGATTTTGCATAATTGTGGTTTTAAATAAAAATGTATCTTGCAAAACAATCGATATTTGTTGTCTTCAACTTTGTTCTTTAATATCGCGCGAATTATTTCCATCAATTTCAATGTTACCAGATAGCGGTAAATAAAACTTACTTAAAAGATTTATAATCGTAGTTTTACCAGCACCAGTAGGGCCAACAATAGCAAATACTTGGCCTTTTTTTGCCATAAATGAAGCATTTTTTAATTGAAGATTATTAACATCATTTGTATAGGAAAAATCAACATTCATAAATGAAACATTTCCCTTTGTATAATTAATTGACCTTAATTTGGTTTCATCAACAAGTGGTTTGAATGTAGCTAAATTCATTACTCTAACTGCTGAAACTAGCGCCATTTGAATAGACGAAAGATTCTCAAAAACACGAACAATACTATTAGCCATAACTCTTATGTATAAAACAAATGTAATAATAACCCCGGGCGTAAAATTAGAATTAGAGCCTGTGCCAATATTTGCAACCGTAAATGCAGAAGCAATTACAACGATAATTAATTGCAATATATTAATAACGGCATTGCCAAGAGGTCACATTAAACCAATATACAGATTAGCCTTAAGAGATGAACTATATAATTTATTATTTCTAATAATAAACTCGTCTTCAATTTGTTTAGTAAAATCAAGTGATCTAATTAAATGATGTGCAGCAAGGTTTTCTTCAGTGAACCCATTTAATGAAGCAACACGTGATTGTTGCTTTCTAAATTGTGGATTAGCCTTCTTTAAAACAATAAAAACAAAGCAAAGCATTAAAGGCATTAAAAATAAAGTAATAAGAGTTAAATAAGCAGAATAGTAAAACATAAATCCAAAGGATGAAATGATTGTTGTAAAAGTTATAATAATAGTATTAAGGCTTCCAGTCATACCATTATTTATATTATCAATATCACTAGTTAGTATAGACATTAATTCGCCAGTCTTAACTGAGTCAAAAAATGAAACAGGCATTTTCATAATTGCCTTATAAGCATCTTCTCGCATAATTAAACATGACAAAATTGAGGCTCTAACTGATAAAACATTTGAAATTAACGAAAAAATTTGCTGAAAAACAAATATTAATATAAGTAAAACAAAATGTCACACAAAGCTTGAAATATTAAAATTATCAACATATTCTGGTACTAAAGATTTTATTTCGCCAACAAGAAATGAAGCAGATAAAAAATTATCAATAAAATATCCTAAAAAGAAAGTACCGGTAGTTAAACATAAGGCCGAAAAAACTGAAAAGATAATTATCCAAAAAAGATTCCCTTTTCTATAATTCAAATACCAAATTAATCTTTTGAAAGCGTCTCTTTTTATTTTTCTTCTTTGCTTTTGAATATTCTTTTTTTGGGTTTTTGTTAAACTTTGTTGCTTATCATCCACCTTAAGAGGGTCAAAATTATACATCTAAACCTCCTAACTGCGTTTTTGCTATTTCTAGGTATAGCTTCGAAGTTTTTAATAACTCTTTATGCGTCCCGATATCGCTTATCAAACCATTTTCCATTACCAGTATTCGGTCAGCATCAATAATTGATGATATTTTTTGGGTAATAATAATAGTTACAATTTTTCTTGAAGAAAAATGCATATCAATATTATCCTTAACCATTTTCTCAGTTTTAGTATCAAGAGCAGATGTTGCATCATCTAATATTAAAATCTTTGGTTGCTTTAAAAGGCCTTGAGCTATTGAAATTCTCTGTTTTTGTCCTCCTGACAAATTTGATCCATTTTTAAGAACCTCATGCTCAAATCCATCATTGTATGCATTTATAAAATCATAAGCAAATGCTAATTTTGCAAAATATTCTAAATCTTCTTGTGTAGCTTTGTTATTTGCCATTAATAAATTAGACTTAATAGTTCCAGAAAGCAAAATTGGTTTTTGATAAACAAATGAAATATTTTTTCGCAAAGAAGTTGTATCAATTTCATTAATATCATTGCCATCAATGCTAATGGTTCCGTGGATAGTTTTAAATTCATGGCTAAGTAATCTAGCAAGCGTTGTCTTGCCTGATCCGGTCGGCCCTATTATTCCAATTTTTTCACCTGGATTTATTTTTAAATTAATATCTTTTATAACAAAATTTTCGGATTCTTCATGATACTTAAATGAAACATTTTTTAATTCAATTTCACCTTTAGTAATAACTTTATTAGATTTTATAAAATCTATATCTGCTTCTTTTTTTAAGATTTCAATAACTCTTTTTGATGAAACATTTCCACGAGAAATTAAAAAGACTGCAAATGAAGACATAACTACCCCAATAGTAATAAACATTACATAATTTATAAATGTTGTAGCATTAGATATCTTTGTTTTATATAAGGATAATACATCGCTAAAATCCTTAAAAACTTTCAAATCAGTTATCACACCATAAGAACCTTGGTTAATTCTTGATCTAATAATAAAGCCAGTGGCTAATAATATACATGAAGTCACAATATTTGCAAACAAATTAATAAATGAAAAAGTAATATGATAAATAATTCAAGATTTTTTAGCTACGTTCGACCAGTTTTTATTACTATTTTGAAACTTATCTAATTGAACATTTTCAAGATTATATGATTTAATAACTCTTACACCTAAAATACTTTCTCTTGCTTCATTATTAATTTCATCATATGCTTTTTGTTCCTTTGGAAATAATCTCATAGAAGACATTCCTGCTATTGCCATAATAACAAATAATGCAGGAACAAAAGCACCTAATGTAATTGAAAGATTCAGATCAGTTAGCAAAGCAAAAACTAACCCAAAAATTAAATTGCAAGGGCCGATAATGCTTAATCTTAAACCAGAGGAAATTCCAATTTGTATCCTAGATATATCGATAGTAAATCTTGTTAAAATTTTTGAATGACTAAAAAACTCAATATCTTTTTCCGAAAGAATTGTTAAATGCTGTCATAACGACTTTCGAATATGTTTTGCAGCACCTGTCGAAATATATGAAGCAAGCATAGACCCTAATAAGGTTACTATTGTTCCAATTAATAACACAAGAGCAAAATATGAGGTAAACCACTTTATAGAATAAGAGAGTGTTCCTTCAATTGTAAACAATCTAAGAATATTGATTTTAGAATAATCTAATATACTTGTTTGATCTTTATGCAATTGTAAAAATGAATTTTGTGCGATTAAATTGGATAAATTTCCAATGAAAATCGGCACAAATAAAAAGCAGATAACTTGAAGTAATGTTAGCAAAATGGTTATAATTGATAAAATTTTATACTTATGGTCCATGTATCTAAATAATCGAAGCAACATTAACTCCTTTAATTAAAATTTAATATCTTTATTAATTATATATTAATTAATCATGATTGCTTATTGTTTCAAAATCATTGCAATACCTAGAAAAAAAGTAGCTTTATAAGGCTACTTTAAATCAAACTATAAATTTATTGCTTCATTTGCAATGAATTGTTCTTCCTCGGCACGAATTACATAAATAGGAATAGCGCTTGATGCATCAGAAATAATCTTATAATCACTAAATTCTCGGCATTGATTCTTCTTATTATCTAGTGAAAGATTAACAATATTTATTTTATTTATAACTTCACTTCTTATATAGTCGTCATTTTCACCAACGCCTGCAGTAAATACTATAGCATCAACTTTTTCTGTAATTCTATTTAAATAGGTAATTAAATAATCGGCAATTCTTTGGGTATATAAATCAAGAGCAAATTGCGCATCTGAATTAGTTACCTTGGCCTTTTGAATATCCCTTAGATCAGATGAAATACCAGAAACGCCCAACATACCAGACTGCTCATTGAATAATTTAAATAGTTCTTCAACACTAATATCCTTGTGCTTTAGAATGAATGGAATAATTGATGGATCAAAATCTCCCGATCTAGTACCCATCATAATACCAGCGAGCGGTGTAAAACCCATACTCGTATCAATTGACTGACTATTTTGCACAGCGCATAAACTTGCACCATTTCCGATATGTAAACTAACTATGTTAACGTCTTTTTTATTTAAAATTTCTTGGCACTTTAAAGTAATATAATTATGATTTAATCCATGAAATCCATACTTTCTAATATTTAATTCCTTTGCTAAATCCTTATTTATAGGATACGAATACGAGATCCTAGGCATGGTTTGATGAAATGTAGTATCAAAATGCATTGACATTTTTGCAGAAGGTAATAAAGTTTTGAATGCTTCAATTGCTTCAATTGCGCCAGGGTTGTGAACTGGTGCCAAATCTATTGATTGCTTTAAAATTTCGATTTTCTCTTCATCGATAAGGGTTGTTTTTTGCAATTTTGGACCACCATTCACAATACGAAATGCTACTTTTTCAATATCATTAAAATCCTTTATGATATTGAATTCTTTTCACTGTTTTACCAATTGTTTGACAGCTTCTAAAAACGTAGGAAGAGGTATTTCAAAATCTTTATTAATTTCCTTATATTTCAATGTAAGAATACCTTGTCTCAACTTAATGCGTTGAGCAATTCCCTTAGCCTCAACAACCAATTTCTCATTAAACAATGTTCATTTAATAGAACTAGATCCTGCATTTATAACTAATATTTTTTTCATAAAATATACTCCTAAATATGTTTTTTAAATTATATTATAAAGACTAGATATAAAACTATATTATTTATAATTATTTAGCTCTAATTATTTTTTTAAAGATTTTAAGTATAGATTTCAGAAGCTTAAAAAAGTTTAACTAACCGAAAAGCTAGTTAAACTTTTTTTAATAACAATTTGTAAAATATATGATTATTTAATAATTTCTAACAATCGATGAATTTAAGAATTTATACCCAAAATTATTAAACGATAGCAGATAAAAATCATTAAAGGTTTGATAATTTTTGACTTGTTTTAAAATATAAAATTCATATATAGTTGTCGAAATAGCTAGCGAAAAAACATTAGAAATAATTATAATTAGCATTCTTGATATTGCTGATAATGGGATGTTTTTTTCTTCATGATGTCTATTATAAAAGATAATAACAGAAGCAATCAAAATACTCATTATAACCAATGGAATCAAAATATCAAACATAAGTATTCTCAAAATTGCAATCTTTTTTTGCTTTATAAAGTCAGGAGTCATAAATGAATGCATAGCAAAGTCTGTTTCTATTTCTTTTTCCAAATTCTTAAAATGAGGCGATTCATGTGAATATCCCAATATTTCAGCGGTAATCAAAATAATATCATTTTTAGTCAATTCTTGTTCTTTCTTGGAATACAAGGCAAGGGGAATTCTAGGGTCCTTTAAAAAAACAAATTTTGATTTATTAGCCATCGACTTTAGATAACAGTAATATGAATAATAATCCTTTATCTTAGCTCTTTTAATTAAATCAAGAAAAATAAAAGCTAGCAATATTGATAATATTCCCGAAATTAAACCAGCAATAATGCTAACAGTAATATCGTTAAATATTTTAAAAGTGCTATCACTTGAATATTTATTTTCAAATATGGTAACCATATAAATAATTAAGGCTCATACAATGATAATGACAGCAATGGTTAATATCGAATATCAACTTGAATGTAAATCAAGCCGTTTTAACTTTCTTAATTCTTGTTTTCTGTTATTCATTAAACCACCTTTGGTATTTTATTATTTATTAAGATAAATTATAATAAAAAAATACTTATATTTGTATTATAAGTATTCTGTATCTACATTTGTGAAAGGTAAATTATTTATATGGTGCTCCAGACTGGACTTGAACCAGCACGGCTCTTAACCGGTTGATTTTGAGTCAACTGCGTCTGCCATTCCGCCACTGGAGCATAAAAGCATTAATAATTATAAATTATATTTTTAAAATAATGTTAAAAATAAAAAATCATAATTATTTCTTTTTAATTTTAAAATGTAAAATTAACTAATTGATAAATAAAAAGTTTTTATTTTTATGATTGGGAATATAATAATTATTGCTATGGATTTAAAAGAAATTTTTATGTTGCAAATTGACCTGGATAAGGCTTTTTCTGAAACCATTTCAAAAAAGGATTTTCGTTTTTTTGATACAAAAATTGTTATTGCTCTATTAGTTGAATTGGGAGAATTTGCCAACGAAGTTAAGGCCTTCAAATATTGAAAAAAAAATAAAGTTATAGATCGCGAAAAGATGCTAGAGGAGTTTGCTGATGGAATTCATTTTATAACTAGTATTGCATATCCAAAAGGTATAAGTCCAATTATCAAACCCTACATTAAGCACAAAAATTTTACACTTCAATTGGCATATACATACAAACTTTTTACCGAACTTTTAAATACCAAAGACAAAAATAAGGTCTTAAAGGCATATGAGGCTTATTTAGGTTTAGGCTTATTGGTTGATATTCAAGAAGAGGATATTGTTAATTCATATCTTGCTAAAAATAAAAAGAATTATCAAAGAATCAAAAATAGATATTAATAAAGGAAAGTGACAATTAAAAAATATAGTTAGTTTTACATAACTAGCCATATTTTTTTTACAAAAAATACTCAAATTACATCACATTGTTAACCTAAATATAAATTTATAAAATGATTCTAACTTAATTAATTCATTTATTTTTGAATCACAAAAACAATATTTAAATATTCCTAAAATTTAGGCTAAATTATATTAAGCTAACTTAGACATGCAACAAAAAAGTTCTTTAACTTCTGTATTTAATTAATTAGTTAATTAGTATTAATCTTTTTTCAACCTTAGAGGAAGGCAAATTAACAAATAAGGCTATAATTTAATGTATAAATTTTATTCTTATTTTTAAGGAGCTGTATATGTCAAAAAATATTGAAAATAATCAAGACTTTATTAAAATGAGCAAGCAAAAGCTTGCTAATAAAATTTGGTCTGCTGCTAATGAACTAAGATCTCAATTAGATGTAACAGAATATGACAAAATTATTTTAGGTCTAATATTTTATAAATTCCTATCTTCGAAACAAACTGAAACACTAATAGATAAAAACGGTGATTATCAACTAGCTCAAAAAAGTGAAAAGAAAGACAACGATAATGAATCATGTTTATATATTGAGGACCTTACCAAAGGCAATAATCCTGACGAAATAGTTGACAGTTTAAAAAACAATTTAGGATACTATATACCATATGAATACTTATTTTCTTCATGGAATAAAAAGGAATTTCGCAACAAATTTGATAGAAACTATATTATTGAGTCTATCAATCATTTTAATAGTGAAATCGAAGTTATTAATGAACCTAATTCATTATACAAAAACATCTTTGATGAGTTTTATCTTTCAATTCAAAAGGTGAAAAATGAAGATAGTATCAAAAAGATAATTAGAATTATTGATGAAATTCCAATCAAAAAACAAGATTACGATGTTTTAGGTTTTATTTATCAATATTTAATTGGCGAATTTGCATCAACTGCTGGTAAAAAAGCTGGTGAGTTTTATACTCCACTTGAAGCCGGAATTTTAATGTCCGATATTATTTCATTTCATCTAAGCAAGTTTACATATAATAAAAATGATCTCATTAGAATTTATGACCCTACCGCCGGATCTGGTTCCTTATTAATTAGAGTTGCTGAAAAATTCCAAAAACATATGAATGAATTGCATCATGATATTAGAATTAAATATATTGCCCAAGAAATTCTACCAACTTCATTCAAAACATTAAGTATGAACTTAATTATGCATAATATTCCACCACAATTAATAAATATTAGAGAAGCTGACACGTTGGAAGATGACTGGCCAACAGAAAGTAATGGTGACAAAAAAGTCAAAGCTATTGTAGCTAACCCACCTTATTCACACCTTTGAAAACCCGAAAATAAGGTGAATGATCCAAGATTTCAATCTTATGGTATAGCGCCAAAATCAAAAGCAGATTATGCTTTCTTATTGCATAGTTTATATCACTTAGACAAAGACGGAATAATGGCAATCGTTTTACCTCATGGCGTTTTATTTAGAGGGGGGTCCGAATATGAAATCAGAAAATCTTTAATCAAGAAACAAAAAATTGATACTATTATTGGTCTTCCTAATAACATGTTTATGGGTACAGGTATTGCAACCATAATTATGATTCTTAAAGAAAATAAAGCAACCGACGATTTTATGTTTGTTGACGGATCTAAACTTTTTTCAAAAGATGGAAATAAAAATAAACTAGATAGATCACATATTATTAAAATATCCGATGTTGTTAATAACCGAATTGAAAAAGAAGGATTTTCAAGAATTGTCTCACTAAAAGAAATTGAAGATAATGATTATAATTTAAACATTTCAAGATATATTGATAATTATGATAAGGAAGAAATTCACGATTTATATTCAACTATGTATGGCGGTGTATCTGACCAAGAAATTTCAACTTTAGATTCGTTTTGAAATAAATTTATCGGTTTAAAGGAAAAACTTATTTCAAAAAGATCCGATGGGTATAATCTCTTAAATTTAAGAAATGAAGAATTAATAAATACAATAAAAAACGATAATTATGTAAAAGAATTTATTAACGAAAATAAGAATATCGCAATTTCAATTATTGAATTTATTAAAAATAATGTTCCATCATATCAAAGTATCAATGGTATTAATGTCTATAACTTTGAAAGCATTTTTGAAAAATTTATATTAAACATTAAGGATAATGCTTTTATTGAAAAATACGATATATATCAAATAGCAATAGAAAAATTTGAAATCATTAAGGAAGATATTGAAATAATTCAAAATTATCAAAATGATAATATTCCAATCTCTGAAATTATTCTTCAAGAAAAAAATGTCGAAAATAATAAAAACGGTAGTTTAGTTAATTGGGATGCTCGTTTAGTAAATAAAGAATCAATCATTAACAAGTTCTTTGCTACTAGCTTAAATAAAAATGAAAAACTTAAATATGACATTGAATTAATAGAAAGTGAAATCAAGGAAACCTTTGATTCAATCGATGAAGAAGACAAAGATTTATTAGTATTTAAAGAAAATGGTTTTGATAATAAAGAATTATCAAAACAAGTTGCTATCTTAAAGAAAGACGAAAATGCCTTAGATAATATCGAATTATCCAAAAAGCTTCTTCATGTTCATAATTTAAATAATGAACTTAAGAATTTAAAAGACGAGCTAAAATCAAATGAATTCGAACTATTACATGATTCTCTTGAAAAATATAATTCATTAGATGAAGATACATTTTATGATCTCTTGTTTTACAAATGAACTAATAATATTTGTGAAAATATTGTTGAACTCGTTGATAAAATAATTGACTCATTTATCAATAAAATAGAAATATTATTCAATAAATACCAAAACACATTAAATGAAATAAACGATGAAATTAGTAAAAAAGAATCAGAATTAATCGAACTCCTTGCAGATTTAAAAGCAGATGATTATGATCAAAAGGCTATTAATGAATTAATCGCAATTCTAGGCGGTAATAAAAATGAGCAAAAATAATATGGTTCCATCAATAAGATTTAAGGAATTTACTAACGCTTGAGAACAGGAAAGGTTGGGAGAAATAGTTGATTATTTTAATGGGTCTTCGAATGAAAAAGAACAAACGAATGAAGGAAAATTTGAAATAGTAAACTTAAACTCTATTTCGATATCTGGTGAATTAAAACCATCAGGAAAGTTTTTACACAATGCTTTTGAAACGTTAAAAAAAGATGATATAGTAATGATTTTAAGTGATATTGCATTAGGTAATTTGTTAGGTAAGTCTGCTGTAATACCAGTAGATAATAGATATGTTCTAAATCAAAGAGTTGCTTTATTAAGAAAAAATAATTCAAAATTTAATTCAAAATTTATTTCATTATTTTTGAATAAAAATCAAAGCTTACTTTTTAGAAAAGGAGCTGGATCATCACAATTAAATCTTTCAAAAAAAGAAGTTATTAATTTTTTAATTTTTTCAACAAGTAGAAATGAACAAGATAAAGTATCATTAATATTTAAAAACATAAACACCCTCATCACCCTTCATCAGCGTAAGTTAAATGCCTTAGAAAAGATCAAAA
>NZ_JBSQAW010000009.1:0-32992 GCF_053851555.1 Mycoplasma sp. 3398
GTTTTTTTGATCTTTTCTAAGGCATTTAACTTACGCTGATGAAGGGTGATGAGGGAGTAAATTTTATTAAATAGCTTATTTATTTTGTGTCTTTCGGAGAAATTTTTAGTTAACGTAATTTTATAATTTTTTATTATCTCTGAAGTTAAATTTGATTGTGTACCTGATGATGAGAGACTATTCCATAATTTAAGTAATTCCATTCTTTTAAGTGCATAAAAAATAAAATCTCTTAAATTCAATTCATCACTAAAAACCATATTAAATATAGCCTGTGAGGTAGAAATGTTATTCTTTAATATTGCCACCTTTCCGATTGAAGCATACATCGCTAATGAAATAGAGTCTTTCGGAACTATTCATGCTGATGAATTTTTTAAACCTTTTAATGTTATATTTTTCTCAGTTTTATAAATATATGTGTCAGAATTAGAAATATCAGTAATTGATAAAAAAGGTATATCACCATCATAAAATTCCTTATTGCTCGATAGCGGAGTGCCACCAGACTTTCCAAATTGATATAAATTCCCCAACCTTTCCTGTTCTCAAGCGTAATGCTAAAGATAAAAAAATAAGGTGTTAAAGTTCTCCGAAATGTGTTAATCTAAAGATGATAAACCTAAGTTTATAGAAGAACTCAAAGAATTAATCGTAGATTTCCTTTCTAGTTTTAAATTAGCATAAAAAAACTACCACATAATTTGGTAGTTAATCTTAATTATTATTTAGCCATTTGTTCGGCAACTTCTGCGGCAAAGTCAACTGTTTTCTTTTCTATTCCTTCCCCAACCTCATATCTTTTAGCACTAACTAAAGTCAAGTGAGAATCATTTAGATACTGTCCAACAGTTTTAGTATCTTCCATTACGAAGGGTTGATATAATAAAACACCTTTTTCGTTTAATTGTTTTCTTAGTAAACCTTCCTTAATAGATTGTTGAATCTTTTCAGGCTTATTTGCTAGAGCAGGTGATGCATCCAACATATCATGAATACCCTTTAACTCAACTGGACACAAACATTGTTCTGTTAAATAAGATGGGTTAAGGGCAGCGATATGCATCGATACATTTCTTAATGCTTCAGCATTCATACCCTTACCCATAATAATCGTTGCCACTCTATTATTAGCATGAGTATAGCCGGCCACAATTTCGCCTTCCTTAGCAACATATTTTAGCGCTCTTCTTAATGTTATTTTTTCACCAATTTTTGCTGTTAATAAACTAGTTTGATCCTCGATTGAAACACCATCAATTTTAATTGCCTGTAATTCTTCATCACTGGTAAAATCATTTACCAACAATGATTCACCGATTTTATTTGCTAATTCAATAAATAATTCATTTTTAGAAACAAAATCTGTCTCAGAATTAAGTTCAAATATAACTGCAACGTTATCTTTAACAACGGCTCTAACGATACCTTCGGCTGCGATTCTTCCAGCTTTTTTAGCAGCCTTTAAAATTCCTCTTTCTTGTAATCAGTCGATTGATTTTTCAACATCATTGTCATTAGCCTCAAGTGCTTTTTTAACATCTAAAAATCCTAAATTCGTTCTTTCTCTTAATTCTTTAATTTTATTTAAATCGATTGACATATATACCCTTTCTTATACTTTGAGATAATTTATTTTTCCTCAGGTGTTTTCGAAGATTCTACTGGTTTATTAAATCTTCTTTCTCTCATTTCTCTCATTTCGCTTGTTCTAGGATCTTCTGGTAAAACAATTTCCTCATTAGTTTTATAAGCAAATAATTGAGAACCACCTCTAGCAGAAGCGATAGCATCAGCTAAAATTGTAATAATTAAAGTTAATGATTTTGCCGAGTCATCGTTTGCTGGAATAACAAAATCTACTAAATCTGGATTTGAATTTGTATCATGAATTGCAAAAACCTTTAAACCTTTTCTCTTTGCTTCTCTAATAGCAATTTCATCTTCAACAGGTGAAGCAACAATCATAACTTGTGGCATCTGCGCTTTATTAGCTAGTTTTCTAATACCACCAAGGTTCTTTTGCAACTTAGCAATCTTCTTATCATTTAGAAGACCTTCTTTTTTAGTATATCCTTGATATCCATTTTTTTGCAAAGCTTCTAACCTGTCAAGTTCCTTAACACTCTTAAAAATTGTTTGCGAATTTGTTAAAGTTCCGCCCAATCAACGTTCAGTAACATAAACTGAATTAGTTCTTGCTGCTGCTGCTTCAATAGCAGATTTAGCTTGTTTTTTAGTACCAACTCAAATAAATGAGATTGGTTTTTGAGCCATTTTATTTAATAGTTTGTATGCATATTCTAAAGTTTTTTGAGTTTTAGCAATATCGATGATATGTATACCTGATCTTTTTCCATAAATGTATTGTTTCATCTTTGGATTTCAACGGCTTACTCTATGACCAAAATATGTTCCTGCTTCTAATAATTTTTCTCTTGAAACAATAACGGGTTCGCTAGATACTGCAGTTTTTTGTTCAACTTGTTTTTGTTCAACTTGTTTTTGTTCTGTTGTCATTTTTTTAATCTCCTTTTTAAGATATAAATAAAAATAAGTTTGTTTTTTCTCCCTATTGTTTCTAACAATCAACACCAAAAAAGGCACATGCGATTGAATTCACAATAGTGTTTGATAAATTAATTTTGTTTTTTCATAATCTATCGATACTTTTATAAAAAGTACTTTCAAATTTTAACACAATTTTATTAAAAAAATAATAAGTTAGAAGACTGAAATTTATATGGTGGATTAATTATGTGAATGATTCAGTGCATACCAAAGGATTGACAAATATAAAAAAATAGAAATTTAAATTTGAATTTGATCAACAATAAGGCGTTTTGTTATGATAATTCAAAATTTTTTTGTATAAAAATACATTTCTTTTTTAGCTTAATAGAAGTAAAAATTAGGTATAATAAAAACACTTTTACATAAGATAAAAATTTAATATTGAGGTTTTTTATGCAAAAAAGCAAAAAGAAGAAGATTTTAATAGCAAGTATTTCCAGTGTTTCAATGCTAGGCATTATAGGGGCTGCTGCGGGAATAGGATATGCTACTTTTTTAAAAAACAACAAACAGCAGCAAGAAACACAAGACTTAATCACGGCTGCTAAAAATTTAGTTGCAAACATAGTGAATGAGGATAGCAAAAGAGATTTTTTAAAACAAATTAATGATCCTAAATTTAGACAATATTCGCCTAAAAATTATGCTACTCTACAAATTATTTTAAAAAACATAAAAAAGCAGATAGAAGAGGATAGAGCATTTGTTTTATCAAAAATTAATCAACTAAAAAACAACGAAATAAAAAACAATCTTCTCAATCGTTTTCAAAATAACAATAATGCTGCAAACCTAAAAAATATTTTAGAAGAAACTAACAGACAATTAATATTGCAAGAAAAAGTAAAAAGTTTGGAATTAGCTAAAATAGAACTAAATGCCTTGATAAAAGATTTAAGTAAGGATAAAAAAGAAAAATTTATCATCCAAATAAGTGAAGCTAAAACACTAGAAGAAATAAATCTAATTAAAAAAAATATTATTGATTTCCTATCAAAAATAAGTACTGAAGATCAACTATTAAAAAATAAAATAAATGCCCTAATCGAAAAAATTAATGCATCTGATATTTCAAACAATGATAAAGAAGAACTAACAAATAAAGCTAAATTAGCTACGAACAAAAATATCGAAGAAGTTTCAAAATTGCTAGATTTAGAAATAAACAAAGCAATTCTAAAACAAGAAGTGTTAATTTTGCTTAATAAACTTTCCAAAACAAAGCAAAAATACAAAGAATTAAAACAAAAATTTAGTAATAAAGACGCAAACGTCGACGATTTTAATGATATTAAAAATCAAGTTAATAGTTACTTAAATAAACTAAAATCCGATGTAGAAATATTGCTTGATTCCTTTCAAGATGATAATTTAAAAAGGCAATTAAAAACCGAATTAAGTAGTGCTGATAATGAAGAAAAAATATTAGATATTAAAGCAAAAATTCTTGCTCATCAAATGAAACCGGATGTGCAAAAATTATTAGAATTAATTTCAAGACTTTCTAGTAAAAATCCATTAAAAAAAGAGTTGTCAGACCAACTAAACCAACAAAATATTAATGCAAAAGAAATTGACAACATCATTAAAAAGTTAGATAATGAAATTCAAAAAATTTTAGACAAAACTGCTAAAAACATAGAAAAGCTTGATGGATCACCTAAATATAATGAATACCAAAATGAAATTAAAAAAGGCAATATAACTGAAGATGAGCTAGAACAAATTAGCAATGATGCCAATAGTATCTTTGATGAATATAACCAAAAAGCAATTGTGTATGTAAATGCTCTTAACATTGAAATAACAATCAAAAACAAATTATCAACCTTAATTAAAACTTCTAAAAATATAAAAAATAGTGATTTTTATAAATCAAAAGCAAAACTATATAATGATATATCTTCAATTCATGACATTGATAAACAAGAAAAACTAAAAAATGAACTAGAAAAAATTTCTTTCACAAATAATGATTATCGTGATCTTTTTGGCGAGTTATCACAAAAAATTAATAATGAAATAAGCAAGCAAAATAATAATCCAAATGAAGCACCACAAATACCATCTCCAAACGTGCCGGATATAACTCCATCACCAGGCATAGATGTACCTGCTCCTAACTATGAAAAAATAAATGATAGTCAAGCATTACTTGCCGAAGCTCAAAAACAAATATCAACAGTAAATGAATTCTTTGAAAAAACAGATAATGATCCTGAATTGGTCGATGAACGCCATAAGCTTGCAATAGCATATACAAACTTAATAAAATATCGCGACCGCCAAAGAGATTACAATAATAACATCGAAGAATTAAATGATGCTCTAAAAGAATTTAAAACACAGTTATATAATCTAAGCCAAAAATTTAAGAAGGCTATTAGAAACCATGAGCTTCAAAAACTTAATACCGATATAAACTCAACAACTAATAATTCTAAAACCGATTCACCAAAGCACAGTCTAGGTTTTGATTTAATATTCAATAAATCTACACAAAAATTCAATGATGCTAATGCTATTGTCACCCAAACACCTTATTATAAAAAGAAACTTCAAGAATTTAAAAACTATCTAAAAACAGCTAATAACAACACTGGTTTAGATTTATCAAATAATCGCTTAGATCTTGGTTTTTTAAACTATCTTAAGGAAGTTGGTATATATGGAGAATATGGTGATAATGATGAACAAAAATGACGTCAATTCTTTAATGGATACAATAAAGAACATATGATGAAAGCTTTGTTCCTTGGCACTTTTGATACTATACCCAACAATTCTATCGAAATTAAGCAAGATGAGAATATTGCTAATAAAATTAAGGGAATTATAAGAAACAACCCTTTTGGCTATCTTCCATCTAATCTAAGTCAGTTTCTTTATTATATCGACTTAGATACAATCAAAAAAATGATAGACTTTAATCAAGAAATTGAAGAAATAAAGGCTAAACATAATGATTTAAGTGGCGAAATAACATTATTATTTAAAACTAAATCTGCACAATTTAGACATCTAACACTTAACACAAGCAATTCATTACTAAGAAAAAATGATGATTTTTATCAATACATCTATGATAGGTCATTCTCACTAAATTATAAAGGTATTTATACAGTACGGCCACCCTTTGGTGGAAGTCCTTCGCAACGCTATACAAGTACTTCTGGGACAGCATGAATTGTAGACAGAATTGATAATAAAATAACAACCAATAAAAATGGTGGCGAAGAATATGAATTTTTAGTTGCAACCAATGCCCACGTCGCATCATTAACTCATATCTTTGACAAAAGTATTGTGTACAACAAAAATACAGATAAAAAAAATATTAATAACTTTGTTGGAAAACTAGACCCTAATTTTAATTTCAATAAGCATAACTATGAAACCACAACCAATGGTGAAATTATTAATGATTATCAAAAATACTTTAAAAAATCGCTAAACACACATCAGGGTACTGATACAAAAAGTCAGTATTTAGATTGGATATACTACACTCCAAGATTTAGCTCGAAAGGATTAAGAGCAAATCGGGCTGTCACAAATTTCTTTGATGAACTCACAGATGTCAATAACCGCCTTGGGACAGTTAAAAATGGCGGAGCTGATTTTGCAATTCTTAAACTAAGATTCACTAAAAATAATATAAGGGATCTATTTCCTACCCTATACGAAATTTTAGATACACCAGCCGAAAAGGATTGATATATTGGTTTTGGTAATGAAACAAATAAGCAAAAGAATCACGAGAGCCCTATCCAAACTCATTTTGTGCTCGGTTTTCCAGATGTCAATGGAACAATTAAATTAAATGCTGCCAGATCACAAGGTGGCTATATTGAAACAAAAAACCGTGTTGTTGATAATGATAAAAATAACAAAGATAACTTTAATAGCTTATGGGTAAGATATAACGAAAAAGAAAACAAAGATTGAAATAGTATAGACAATAAATGAATGGACTATGAAAAACCATTTGGAAAAGCATCTGAACACGGAATGCCTAAAAATATTCTCCAACAGATGACAACACTATATCTTGACAATGAAAAGAACGAATCACTTGACAGCGGTTCAAGCGGTTCGATGGTAATAGATTCAAGATTTAATTTAATTGGAATTAATTTTATTCATATTGTCGAAAGTGACAATTCTGAAAACAGGGGTAACCAAATTATCTTGTTTAGAGGCGAAAGTGAATATGATCCAAAAGAATTTTCAGGTGATATAAAGCATGATTTCATAACAAAACTTGAAGTAGATAAGCTTAAAACTATTAAGCTAAACCCTAAAATTTAAATCAAAAAAAATATCCCCAGCTTATTGCTGAGGATTTTTAATATATAAAATTCAATAATTTTAGATAGTTACTATCACATAACATCTTTACGTGATAAAGGCATTGACATGCAACGTGCATTACCCATACCTAATGATAATTGGTTACCATGGAATGGAAGAACCTTGATTCCAGCAGCTTCTAAGGCAGCGTTTGTCTTTTCGTTACGTGAATAACCAATAACAACACCTGGTCTAATTGCTAGATAGTTTGTACCATCAAAGTGAGTTTCTCTTTCAATTTCCATTTGTGAAGCACCTTCACCAGCAATTGGAATTAAGATAGGTTTTTTGTTAATAATTGATTCTAATAATTGTTCTAGTGGTAAACCATTTTCCATTGGTTGTGGTTCTTCTCCACCATTTACTAAATCATAGTCTCAGAATTTAAATACATCATTAGCAATAGGCGAGTATAGGAATTTATCCTTGTCCAACATTGTTAGTCATGTGTCTAAGTGCATCAAGTTTGTTCATTTAGGAACATTGATTGCAACAATACGTTTGAATTCACATTCTTTATTAGCAACAATATTCTTAGCTAACAAGGTTATTGTTTGTAAATCGGTTCTTTCTGAAACACCAACTACTAAGGTTTCGTTGTTGTAGATAAATACGTCTCCACCTTCGATTGATAATTTTAGAGATGGGTCGTAGTATCATGGTGTGTTTACAAGTTTAGGGTGATTTGAAAATACAAACCTTGAGAATAATGTTTCACGTTGTCTAACTTTGTAACGCATGTAGTGAATTGTTACACCATTACCAACTGATGCAAATGGGTCACGGGTAAAGTATAGGTTTGGCATTGGGTCAACGATTAATTCGTGATCTGCTTCAATACCTAAATCATACTTGGTGATTCCAGCCATCATAATTTCAACTAATTCTCTTGATGACATTTTTGATTTTAAGAAGTTTCTTACAACCATTTTGTGTTCTTCTGAAAGAACAGGTTCTGAGTCTTCTAAAAATTCTTCAATTAATTTGTCTTTAGCTTCTTGTGATGCTAAATCATATGTTTCTGCAACTAGGTCAGTTAGTTCAACAACATTGATGTCGTTAGCTTTTAATTCTGATACAAATTGTTTGTGTTCTTTTCTTGCATCATGACTTTCTAAGATAGCTGAGAATAATAATTCATCTAGTCTAGCTGGTGTAATGTAGTCAATTTCACGCCCTGGTTCGTGAACTAAAACCGATTCTAATTCTCCGATTTCTGAATAAACGTGAATTCCTTTAAATTTACTGTCAAATACAGACATTTGTTTCCCTTTCAAATAAGTGATGTTATTTAGCGTATAAAAAAGTGCAAATAAATGCTCTATTTATACAATATTAATTATACTACACTTTTATTTTTTTTGGGTTTTTATACTAATTTAAACTAAAAAATAAAAAATAATAAAATAAAATAAGAGATTTGAGACTTGACAATACCGGAATTTTTAAGTTTTTAGACCTTATTATTAGTTGAAAAAATAGAATTTTTTTAACATTTCATATTTTTAAAATTCCTAATAAATTTAAATAATAAGTATTTATAATTATAATATATTTAATACAAGGTAAAATATATACTTATTGTAAATAAAGAGGTTATATGACAGAAGAAAAAGAATATAAAACATTACTTGATATTACTGAAGAAATTCTAAATGAAAAACAAAATTTAGATTTCTATAATTTATTTAATTCAATACAAAAAATTCTATTAGAAAGATGAAGAAGTGAAAGTATTGATACTAGTACTGATGAAGAAATTTTACTAAAAAAACGCGGGGAATTATACCGTTTACTAACTGTAGATGGAAGATTCTTTCACAATGCCGATGGAACATGAACAACAATTAGACCTGACTATAAAAACTAAACTTATTTTGTTTGGTTTTTTATTTTGTTTATGATAGTTAATGCAAAAGAATTATTAAAAAAAGCATATAAAAACAAAGATGTTGTGTTCCATATTAATATTAACAATTTAGAATGAACTAAGCAAGTTTTGCTTGCTGCTAACAATGCAAATAAACCGATTATTTTGGGAGTGAGTTCATCTGCTGCTGAATATTTTGGCGGTTACAATGTTTGCTATAGTGTCGTGAATTCTTTAATACAGGATTTAAAAATAACAATTCCCGTTTGTCTTCATTTAGATCACGGAACATATAACGATTGTATTAAAGCAATCGATGCAAATTTTTCATCTATAATGTTTGACGGAAGTAAATTACCATTTCTTGAAAATCTCAATATAACAAAAAAACTTTATAAAATATGCCAGAAAAAAAATATTTCACTTGAGTGTGAAATTGGGAGAATAGGAGGAACGGAGGATGGTATCGTCAGTGACGTTGTATATACAAAAATTGAAGAAGCGATTGAGTTTAAAAATGTGGGTATTGATATGCTTGCTATTGGTATTGGCAATATTCATGGGGAATATCCAAAAAATTGAAAAGGTATAAACTTCGAATTACTAAATCAACTAAATCAAGCTCTTCAAATGCCGCTTGTCTTACATGGCGGTTCGGGAATTAGTGATGCAGATATCAAAAAATGCATTCAAAATGGCATTGCAAAAATTAATATAAATACTGAGTTACAAATAGAGAATGCAAAGGCACTTAAACACTTTCTTAAAAACAATAATATAATGGAAAATAAAAACTATAATCCGAGAAAACTTTATAAAAATAGTAATATGGCTATTTACAATAAAGCATTGGAGATATTAACCAAATACTAATGAAAAAAAATATAAAAAGATTTTTATTATCAAGTCTAATAGCTCCTAGCCTTCCGATAGCTAGCTATATGCTAGTTCAATGCACAATAGAAAAAAATAACGATACACAGAAACTATTAAGAAAAATAACCGAATATAAAAATACAATTAGTAAAAATGTCATAGATTTAAAGTTATGTAATGAGATTGCAGACATTACAAACGAGGATTCAAAAAGCTATTCAAGAAAAAAAGACCAAACCTTTTTAAAGCAACTAATAATTATTCTAGAAGACATAAAAAAATTTCCAATAAATAATCAAGCATTACCAATAAATATTGATAAATTAGCGAATAAATTAAAAGTAATAAATGAAATTTGAATTTCTATCTTCAATAAGCATAGCCTATTAAATAAGAAAGAACACAGCCAAATAACTACAGCGTTTTTAAAAATTAGATCTTTGCTTTCCTTTAAGAAGGTTATTGATACAGAAGTCTTTGACTCAATAATTAAAAAATTCATTATTTTAGCTAAAAAAATAAGAAAAACTTATACAAAAAAACTTTCACAATGAAGCGAACAAGAAATATCGTTATTAAAATTCTTATTTAAAGATTTCCAAATTAATGATAATAAAATAAATAATGGTGACCTTGATGAAATTTTTAATAACGATTCCAAAATAGATAGCAACGAGAATAGTCAAGATAAAAAAGATATAAGTGCAGAAGATAGCAAAGACAAAGAAATATACCTAACTAGTAAATCTATTTATGTTAATAACAAAGAATACCTTCTATCTAATGATTTTAGAGAAAACAATGCCACCGAAGTATCTGCTTTTAAGATAAATGATGGTGATACTGCTGAATTAAAAAACATAAAAAATAATAAAACTTTTAGATTCAGGTTTTCTGGTATCGATACACCAGAAACATGAAAAAAAGTAGGGCAAAAATTTGAACCAACAGTTGGGTTACAATTTAAATATGGTAAGATTGCAAAAAACTTTACAACAAGAAATCTTCTTGAAGCAAGAAAAATTTGAGTAATTCCCCAAACAACAATTAGTGACCAAAATAAGGATGAAAATAAGAAATTCTTTGATGCTTATGGTCGAATTGTCGCAATAATTTTAGTTTATAAAAACGACGGTTCAATAATTTGCATCAATAAAGAACTCATAAAAAACGGCTTTAGCAAAGTTTCTTATATATCTCTTGATAAAAGAAGCAAATATTACACAAAAAATGAAAACTTTTATTTTTGATTAAAGAATAATGAAAAGGAAGCAAGATACCAAAAATTGGGAATATGGTCAGATAATATTAAGGAAATTTATCCTCCAAAAAGAATAAAATAATAAATATTTACTTGTCTTCCTTATTATTTCACATAAATTAACTTATATTAGTATATAATTAACAATGCTTAAAATAGGTATGGGTAAGTACTCAAGTGGTCGAAGAGGCGGTCCTGCTAAGACTGTAGGGGTGTATAAAGCACCCGCGGAGGTTCAAATCCTCTCTTACCCGCCATTTTTTATTTATTCTTTTGGCCCCTAGAAGCAATAAAAAACACCAATCAAGTGGTGTTAAATAATTATATTTTAGAACAAAAGCTACATTTTTTCAGGAGTTTCTAAATCCATTAACTTCATCGCATCAAATAAAACTATTTTAATAGCTTTAACTAAAGCCACATAGCTTTCCTCGTTTTGAGATCCAATAACCTTAACATTTGAATAAAATGAATTAAATGCTCTAGCCAATTTTAGTAAATATGGTGGCAATAAATTAACCTTGTATGTTTTAGCCATTGTACTAATTAAGTCTGGATATTCCTTCAATTGAGCTACTAATTTTTGTGAAAATTCATCAGTTAGATTGGTTGCTATAGGGTTAACATAATTAAATTTTTGCAATAATTGAGCACAACGAGCATGAGCATATTTAATAATATACATCGAATTGGATTCATCTGTACTTGTAACTTTTTTAATATCAAAATCAATTTTTGAATTGTATGATCTTTCGATCAAGAAAAATCTAATTGCATCCTTGCCAACTTCATTCATTAATTCTCTTAATGTTAAAGACGTTCCCAAACGTTTAGACATTTTAATTTCTTTGCCGTCTTTCATAACTCTTATTAGTTGGAATAAGATAATTTCTAATTGATCTCTACGGTATCCTAGATCTTCAAACGCAAACTTGACACGTTCAACATAACCAGAGTGATCCGCTCCTCAAACATCAATAATAATTCCTTTTTCTGAGTCTTCAAGTTGTCTAAATTTTTGTTCATGATAAGCAATATCTGCACAAAGATAGGTTGAATCACCGTTTCTTTTAATAATAACTCTATCCTTATCATCTCTACCACCACTTGTGGTTTTTAATCATGTTGCCCCATCTTTTACGTAGGTGGTTTTTAATCTTCTTATAGCAGGTCAAACCAAATCATTTTCATATTGCGCTTTTTCTGAAGTATATATATCAAATCACACACCAAATTTCTTTAGATCTTCTTCAATATTTTTTAGAGCAAATGTTCTACCAAAATCTCTAAATAATAATTCGATTTCAGGTGTATATTCTACACCCTTATATTCTTCGTTATGCATTTCATAAAATGCTTGTGCAAATTCTATAACATCACCACCGCGATAAGCATCTTCTGGTAGTTCATATGAAGGATTAAATATTTGTTGATATCTTGAATAAATTGATACTGCTAATTTATTCATTTGGTTACCATAATCATTTACCAAATATTCCCTAATAACTTGGTGTCCGGCTTTTTCTAAAATGTTGCATAGTGTAGCCCCAATTGCGGCATTTCTAGCATGACCAATATGTAGATAGCCAGTAGGGTTTGCAGATACAAATTCTACATTAATCTTTCCTTTTCCTTCTTTAGAAAGACTTCCAAAATTTTTTCCAAGTTTATTGATTAAATTAACTGTATCTGCAAAAACTGAATTAGATACTCAAAAATTAATAAATCCAGGCTCTGCTATTTTAATTTCACTAATTTGACTAAATTTATTTAAATCAATATTTTTAACAATCTCTTGGGCAATTTCAATTGCCTTTTTGCCTAATTCTTTTTGCAATGTTAGTGCAATATTGGTAGAATAATCTCCGTAGTTTTTAGCCTCCGTTAATACTACAGGTTTATTTATCTTTAATTTGTTCAATGCTTCTTTAATTGAACATATAATAATTTCTTTTGCCGATTCCATAATTTCCATAATTTATTATTATATAATAAATTGTTTATTTTAAGGATATATCATATATAATGTTTTCATGAAAAAATATTATTTATGTGGTCCAACAGTTTATAACTATCCTCATATTGGAAATATAAGACCATGTGTTACATTTGATATCCTTATAAGAGCCCAAAGATTTCTAGGAGAAGAAATATTTTATCTTAATAATATAACTGATATAGATGACAAAATTATTAAAAAGGCTATAGATGAAAACAAAAGTGAACTAGAAATAGCAAAAAAATATGAAGAATATTATCTTGATTTATTCAAATTGTTTAATCTTGAAATGCCAAATAAAATAGTTAGAGTTACTGATTCATTAAATGATATGTATGAATATATACAAAAAATGATAGATAAAAAAGCAGCATATAAAGTAGGCGGCAACGTTTTTTTTGATGTCTTAAAATTTAAGGAATTCTACGGTTCTGTTAGCAAACAAAAAATTGAAAATTTAATATCAGATGATGATAATAATGAATTAAATAAAAAAAATAAGCAAGACTTTGCTTTATGAAAGGAAACTAATATTGGTATAAAATTTGAAAGCCCTTTTGGCCCGGGACGTCCTGGTTGACATACTGAATGTAGTTGTTTCATATCAAAATATTTTAAAGGCGAAACTATTGATATCCATGGTGGAGGTATTGATCTAATTTTTCCGCACCATGAAAACGAAAATATTCAACATTATTCAATATACAATAAGCCTCTTTCACACAACTGAATTCATTTTGGAACACTAAACTATAAGAATCAAAAAATGTCTAAGTCAATAGGAAATCTTATTTTTCCCCATGATTTTTTAAAAAAATACCATCCGGATACTTATAAGCTAATGATATTAAGTACCAATTATGCTAAGCCGATAAATGTTAGCGATGAATTATTTGATTCATTGCAGAAACTTATAAATAAGTTTATTGTCATTAATAATACTGTCCAATTAAAAAACAATACTTATAAAATTAATAAAAATAAAGTTGATGAAATAATTAAATTGTGTGCAAAATTAAATTTTGCGCAAGCAAATAAGGAAATAATACAACTTTCAAAAATAGAAGAAAACTTTAATACATTCCTAGAAATAATGAAAATTCTTGGTTTTAGTTTTACAAATAAAAAAATCAGTAGCAAAGACCTCACTCTTTATAATCAATGACAAAAATTATTAGATGAAAAAAAATATATACAGGCCGATAATCTAAGAAAAATATTAAAGGATAAGAAATTAATATAATGAAGAACTTTATATATGGAAAAAATTCAGTCCTTGAAGCTATCGAAAATGATTTTCCTATTAAAAAGATATTTCTATTAAAGGGATTACAAAATAATAAAATTAAAGCCAAAAATATAACCTATCTACCAGCAAGTGAAATGAATAAGATAGTCAATGGTAATCATCAAGGTTACATTGCAGAAATTGAAAGTTTTAATTATCATGATCTTGGTTCAATTTATAAGGATAAGGCTGAGACAATTTTAATTTTAGATCATATACAAGATCCACAAAACTTCGGAGCAATAATTCGTTCAGCTAATGTTTTTGGAATAAGACATATTATCATACCTAAAAACAGAAGTGTAGACATAACTCCGGCTGTTTTAAAAACCTCGTCCGGTGGATTCAAAAATATCAAAATCATCAAGGTTGCTAGCTTGTTTGAAGCTATTGAAAACCTAAAAAATAATGGTTTTTGAATATATGCAACAGCACTAGATAAAAAAGCCAAAACAATATCAAATACAAGTTTTAGCTTTCCCGTTGCCTTAATTATGGGTAATGAAGAAAGCGGAGTATCAAAAACATTACTAAAACACGCAGATGAAGTGATTTATATACAACAAGATTTTGATTCTGTTCAGTCATTAAATGTTTCTGCTGCTACCGCTATTTGTTTGTATGAATTGTACAATCAAAAAAATAGCAAAATAAAATAGTTGGGATTGCGTCCCAACTTTTTTATATATAAATTTAAAATTAATTTAAAGTAACTTTTGTACCAATTTTTTCGGCAATAATGTCTTCTAAATCTTTTAAATCTCCGATGAATGCAGCCTTTCCGCCTTCTTCAACAAACTTAATAGCAGCTTGCACCTTTGGTAACATACTTCCAGGAGCAAATTGTTTTTCTTCGATGTATTTTTCAAGATCAGCTTTTGTTGCGTGTTTTAGATCTTTTTGTTCTGGTTTTCCGTAGTTTACTTTAACGTAGTCAACTGCAGTTAAAACAATGAAGTAATCTGCATTTGTTAAGGCAGCCATCTTTGCTAAAGCAAAATCCTTGTCAATAACTCCATCAACTCCATTGATAAAACCATTTTCATCCTTAACAGTAGGGATACCACCACCACCACCAACGATAACAGTAGCTCCAGCTTCAATAGCGTTCTTCATTTGGTTAATACCAACAAAGTTAATTGGTTTTGGCGAAGCGACAACCTTTCTAAAACCACGTCCAGCATCTTCAACAATAACGCTATTAGGATTAGCCATTTCTGCTTCTTCTCTTGTCATAAAGAAAGGACCAATAGGTTTTGTAGGATTTTTGAATGCAGGATCCATTGGATCTACTAAAGTTTGAGTCAATAGATATAGCACTTCTTTTTCTTCTAATCCTTCTTCCTTAAATGCATTGGTAATTGCATTAACCATATGGTATCCAATGTATCCTTGTGACATAGCGCCAGCTTCTGGTAAAGGAACTAATGGTGATTTAGGATTAACTGATGCAGCACTAACAAAACCATTGAAAATCATGCCAACTTGTGGTCCATTTCCGTGGCCAACAATAACTTCATGGCCGGCCTTAACTAATTCAGCAATTTTTTTCGCAGGAATTTTAACTAATTCTTTTTGTTCTGCAGGATTATTTCCTAACGCATTCCCACCTAAGGCAATAACGATTCTACTCATAATTAATATCCTATTGTAGCTAGAATAACAGCCTTAATTGTGTGCATACGGTTTCCAGCTTGTTGAATTGATTTATTGTATTTTGATTGGAATACTTCGTCAGTAACTTCCATAGCTCCGGTTGCAACAACTGGGTATTTTTGTCCAAGTTTTTCTTTGATTTCTGATGAGAATAAAGTTTTATCATCATGGAATGCAGGTAAACAGTGCAAGAAAATAACACTTTCTTTTGCTGCTTTCATCATAGCCATATCAACTTGAAATGCACCAAGTTCTTGAATACGTGATTCAAATAGTTCAAATGGTTCACCTAATGATACTCAAACGTCTGTATAAATAGCATCAGCATTCATAGCAGCCTCAATCTTGTTATCTGAAAATGAAACTGATCCGCCGTTACGTTCAAAAAGCTTTTGAACAGCTTCATAAACATCTTTATGGTTTGGTCCGCTTTTAACAATTTCTCATTGTGATTTAGGACCACATAAAACAATATGAACACCAAAGAATGCAGCACCAATCATTAATGAACGAGCAACATTGTTTTTAATGTCACCTGCGAAAACAATTTTCTTTCCTCTTAGATCACCTACGAATTCCTTAAATGTTAAGTAGTCAGCTAACATTTGTGTTGGGTGTTCAGCATCGGTTAAACCATTTCAAACTGGAACACCTGAATATTTAGCAAGTGCTTCAACATCTGTTTGTTTAAAACCACGGAATTCAATACCATCATACATTTGGCCTAAAACCATAGCTGTATCTTCAACTGATTCTTTTTTACCAAAATTAGATCCTGTAGGTCCAATGTATGTACAGCTTGCCCCTAAATCAGCGGCAGCAACTTCGAATGCACAACGTGTTCTTGTTGAGTCTTTTTGGAACATAATAACAATGTTTTTTCCTGTTAAAGGACGATTGTTAATATGTAGCCCTTGCATTTTAGCTTTCTTTAATTCTCAAGAAAGATCTAAAAGGTAATTGATTTCATCGGTTGTGAAGTTTAGAGCTGTATCTAAACTACGACCTTTTAAATTCATTGGCATATTATAAAATCTCCTATGTTTATTTGGTTATATATTTAATATTTTTAGATAGACTTTTTATAGTTTTTAAGTGTTTTTTGGTTATATAAAACACGCTAAAATTATAGCAATTTTTTTATTTTTTTAAATAGTTATAGCTTTATTTAGCCTAAAGTAAAAAATAAATGAAATTTAAAAAGAACAAAAAATATAAGCTATTAAGCTTATACTCTATAAATCAGTAAATTGCAATTCAATTCTTAGGTTTTATTCTTGCACTAATTTCTCTTCATCACTCTTCTTATTTTTTGCAAGTTCAACATTAATCTTTTTAAGTTCTTCTAAAATTAGTTCCTCTGTGGTTAATGGTTTTGGCTCCTCAACTTCTTCAACTATTGGTAATTTTTTTGCCTTGTGATACTGAATGATATTCCTAATCAAATATACTAAAAATAAGCTTACAAATATAACCACTGTAACAATAAGAAACTGAATAAGTGCCGCAAGAAATTGACCAATAAGAATATTGCCGATTTTAATGTCCTTTACCTCGTTAACATTAAAAACAGAAGTAATAGCTGCAAGAATAACATCCTTAGCTAGCGAAGATATTACAGCGCCAAACGAGGTACCTAATAATAACCCTATGGCTAGCATTATCATATTTCCCCGCTTAACAACATTCTTAGCATCCTTGAATGCATTTTTTACATATTTCTTTTTTTCTTCAAATTCTTTTTTATTCATTTTGTTTTACTCTCTTTTTATATGAATTCTTATTGGCCATAATTGCTAAATTCCCTATAATTGATATAATTCAAAAAATAGGAAAAAGAGGAAAAATTGTTGATAAAAACAAAATAGTCTTCCCAAATTTATTAGTTTTTCATGGAGCAAATGAAAGAACAATAACATCTAATATTCAAGTTAAGATAGCACCCAATAAGGAAAAACCTAGAATAATAAATCATTTTAAATTTTCTTTGAGTAGATTAATAATATCATTGAGAAAATCATTTATTCCTTTATAGGCCTGGTTAACATCCGAACTCTCAAATTTGTTATTAACAGAACCAAGAAAATTAGACACGGATGCATAAATAAAGTATCCAGAAATAATAAGACCTATAAAAACAAGAATCTTAAAAATAAATGAACTTATACTTATTTTTGCTTCACTTTTCATTTTTTTTACTCCATTTTTAAAAAATATTAATAATGTATATAATTATATAAAGTATTATTTAATAATTCCTTTTTTTATAAAGTACACAAGATAATTTCATCTGGAGGGTTAAAATATGAAACCAACAAAAATATTTGGTTTAGGCGGAATGCAAGAAATTGGAAAAAGCACACTAATAATTGAATATGACCAACATATTTTTATTATTGATACCGGAATTAAGTTTTGCGATAGTTTTGTTACCGGGATTAACGGTTCAATTCCAGATTTTACTTATTTAGCTGAAAACCAGGATAGAATTGAAGGACTTTTCATAACACACGGGCATGAAGACCATATCGGTGGTGTTCCATATTTGGTTCAACAAGTAAATGTAAAAAGAATTTATGCCCCAAGAATTGCTATTCAATATCTAAAACTTAAGTTTTCTGATATGAAAATTAAGGTAAATGTCCAGTTTATTGAAATAAACCGAGATCTTGTGGCTGATTTTGGCGATTGTAGTGTTGATTGATGAACTGCTCAACATTCAATTCCTGACGCATTTGGTGTTAGAATCAAAACTCCAAATGGATCATTAATGATGACTGGTGATTTTAGATTCGATTATCGACCTATTGGCAATTTAACCGATTTCTCAAAACTAAAAAAGATTGGCGAAGAAGGGCTAGATGTCTTATTTTCGGATTCAACTAACGCCATGCGCCCTAACCATTCTCCATCAGAAAGCGATATATTAAAAGACATAAAAAAATATATGTTAGAAGCCGAAAAGAAAATCATCATTACGGCATTTGCATCAAATCTTACAAGAATAAAAGCAATCATTGAGCTCGGTGCTTCATTAGGCAAAAAAGTTATTGCTTTTGGTAGATCAATGATCGATAACATTGATATCGGTAGAAGATTAGGTTATATAAATGCGCCTGATGAAGTCTTTATAGATAAAAAAAGTCTTTCAAAATATAATGACAATGAATTACTAATTTTGACAACCGGTTCCCAAGGCGAAGAAATGGCGGGACTAGCCAAGATGTCATATGATAAACACCCAAATATATCAATCAAACCTAAGGACACAATAATTTTTTCATCTAGTCCAATACCAGGAAATAGATCTAAATGTGAGTTATTAGTTAATAGGTTATATAAACTAGGAGCAATTATAAGAGAAAATGGTGTTGATGGCTACTTGCACACCTCAGGGCATGCATACCGTGATGAACATCGAAAGATATTTGAATTAACAAAACCAAAATATTTCATGCCATATCATGGTGAATTTAGAATGAGTGTGGTTCATGGCTATACAGCAATTGAATCAGGAATCAAACCAAATAACATTATTATTGCTAAGTTGGGGGACGTTTATTATTTACAAAACCATATGATTTCTTTATCAAATGAAAAAGTATATTTTGGTCCTGTATTTATAGATGGAAACATTCTATCAAAAACAAATTCACAAATCATGAAAGAAAGAATGGAATTGGGACAAAATGGTTTTGTCCATGTAATAATGGCTATTAATAAAGAAAAAAATATAATTCTTGGAAAGCCAAGAATCGTATCAAGAGGAGCATTTTTTGTTAAAAACTCATTGCAATTAGTAGAAGACGCAAAAAGACTTGTACACGGGGCGGTTTTATACACAATTAAAAACGAAAAAGATTGAACGATACCTAGAATTAAACAATTAATTATCGATAGACTTGACCCTTTCTTTTATAAAAGCAAAAGAAGAAATGTTGTTATTATTCCTACTATTCTTCTTGTTGATCAAGTTGAAATTAATAAACAAAAGATGCAGAAAGAAAACAATACTAAAAAATCAAGTCAAGTTGAAACTGAAAACAAAAATTCAAAACCAAAAAAAATAATAAGAAAAAACTCAGCAAATAAAAAAAATAAACAAATTAAAAAAGAAAAACCTAAAAAAGTTGAAAAACCCCTTGAAGAATAGGGGTTTTTATATCATCGTTTTTAAAAAAGAAATAACCATATTTATTATTTGTATAACATCAATTTCATCAATATTACTCTTAAAATATTCAAAATCAGCTTCAATCCAATACAAACCTCTTAATAAATTTATATCCTTACTTTTTTGTGAGTGGTTTCGGCATAAAAAACCTCCCTTATAAAATTCAAAATCTACAATATGTTCTTTATCTCCACACTCTACACATGAGCTTAAATTTTGCCTATAACCAAACATATCTAAAAAAGCTAATAAGATATAAATAAAACTATGGTTTGGTTTTTTTTCAACATTTTCTAAAAAAACCCTATATCTAGCATATAAAAAATTATTGTTTTGCTTACCTGCTCGCTTTAAAAAGTAATGAACTTTATTAAATATATCTTGCAAGGTTTCTTGCAATGGAAAAAACGAAACTAGTGTTGCTCTTTTTAGTCTAGGCATGTTACTAACAAATTTCGATCTTATTAATTCAAAATTTGACAATCCTAATAATAATAAATTTCTTCTATTTTTGGATTCAACATTTTGTATTCCTTTGGCAAAAAAATAACAAACACCCGATTGTGTCAAGGCTTGGATGATAGCATCATTATCACCATGATTTATTATTTCTAGAACTATTCCCTCGGTCTCGAATTCTCTATTAACCATATAATATAATTTTACTTTCTATTTTTTAAAAAAATAAAATAAAAAAGCAACGACCTATCTTCCCTTATGGTATTTTCGGCACGGAAGGTCTTAACTGCTGAGTTCGGAATGGAATCAGGTGGGCCCCTTCGTTATGATTGCTGTAAATATAATTATATATTAAAAAAATTTTTTTATAATATTTTTTAATATTTTTTTAAAATTATTATTTTTATATCGATAAACTTGTTTTTTTAATTAGAAATTGCAAAACATGTTTGCACATTATTTTATAATAAAAATTAATTTTATTGTAAAAATAAAATTCATTATATCTAGATATGCTTTTTACTTATAAAGGTTTATTACCGCAAAAAAGTAACTTAATTTATATTCCCAATCAATATATCAAATCATCTTGCATAATTTTTAAAGCATAAGGGTTTGGATACAAAATGTTTCTATTTTTTTGCTATTGTTTTAACAAGATAGTCAATAAAGAATATTAAAAAATATATCTATAATATTTTTAATTGTATTTCATAAATAACCAAATATCTTATTTATGAAAATCCGCAAGTTTCTTGTTCTAACTATGTTTCATTATTTTAACAATTAGCTTAATTAATATTATTCTAGTTTTTTAAAGCTTTGCATAATATCCTAACTTTATCTAATTATTCAAAACTATTTCTCTACTTACTAGAAACAAAATAATATTAAAAACCAGCCGTATAGCTAGTTTTATAAAAATTATTTTTTTAAATATTATTGCGCAATTATATATTATCTTTTCGCAATGACTAAGGTTTTATCTTTTTATTTAGTATGCTTGCTATATTTTAATATATATTAAAATTACATTTTTTTATTCTTTCTATGACGTTTAATCATATATCAAGTGCCAACGCTTGCGCCTGCCAACGTTGGTATTACCACAAGTGGGGTTGCAATTGCAGCTACATTAACCTTAGATTTACTATCTTTTTTAGAAATATCAGGTTTTTTAGGAATACTAGGGTTTTTCTCTTCTTCTTTTGGTTGATTCATTTTAGAATTATCTTTTTTTGGATCATCCTTCTTGTTGTTTTCTTGTTCAAGAATGGCCTTTTGAATTTGTAATTTTATGCTTCTTAATTCTTTTATGTTTTTAGCTTTTTTAGCTAATTTTTCTAGTTCTTTTTTCTTTACATTTGAGTCACTTAATTTATCTAATTCTTTATTAATTGTTTCAAACTCTTTGCTAAATTCTTTATTAGCTCTTTCAATAATATTACTTAATTTTTTAGGATCATCAAGGCCTTCTTTTAATTCTTTATCAAATTGAGATTTTATATCAGAACCTTCTAACTTATTAACAGCATCCACAGCATCTTTTTTTATCTTGGCATTATCCTGCGACTTTTTTTCTTGGGTTATTTCTTTTAATAAAAGCTTTAGCGCCCCAATGTTTTTTGCGCTGTCAATTCTTGCTTGGTAATCCTTTTTGTCCAATAATTTATTATATATATCTAATACTTTTTGCTTTTCGGCATTATAAATGGCTTCTGCTTTCTCGGCGACACTAAGAAGTTTAGCCATATCACCTTTAGCATTAGCAAGTATTTTTTTAAATTCATCATATTGACTAGAACCTTCAAGTTGGTCAACTGCTTTTTGTGCTCTTTTAGTTAAATTAACCAAATCCTGTTCTTGCTTTTCAACCAATAAAATTTTCTGCAATTCATCTAACTTTTCTATATTGTTAGCATTATTAAATTTTTCAACAAAATCTTTTTTATCATCAAGGCTTTCTAAAATCTTGTTAACTTCTGTTTTTTTAGTAGTATATTCAAGATTTGCTTCTTTTATTAATTCTAAAAGTTTATCTATTTCCTCTTGTGATGTTTCTAATCTCATTTGATATTCATCATGCTTTGATGAACCAACTGTTTTATCAACTGCCTCTTTAGCATTTTTTCTTGCGTTTAGCAAATCCTCGTTTGCTCTAATTTCCTTAGCTTCCTCTGCAATTTTTTTCAATTCTGTAATATTGTTTGATTTTTCTATTTTTTCAATATTTTCTCTTCTGACTTCTTCATCAAGAATAGAATTTACTATTCTAGTAGCATTTTCTTTTTCATTAATAAATTCATTATTGGCTTCTTCAAAAATAACAGTCAATTGTTCCAAAGTTAAATTTTGATTTGATAAACGCTTTTCAAAATCATCATGCATATCTGAACCAATAGTTTTTTCCACAACTGCTTCTACGTCTTTTCTAAACTCACTAATTTGCTGTTTAATAATCTCGCCATATACTCTTTGTAAAACCTTAACGTTTCATGCATTATCTATTTGCTCACGAAATTTCATTTTTTCTTTTAGTTTTTGGAATGATTCTTCTGCTTTGCTTTTTAATGTATCATACACTTTTTCAGCATCATCTCTAAGTTTAATTAATTCTTCCATTGGGGTATTTTTTGTAACTTTTAATGCTCGCTGTTTAATATCTTTTTCATATTCATCTGAGCCTTTTGCTCTAACGGCAGCTGTTAACGCTTCAAGTCTAATCTTGTCATTAATTAATTCCTTATCCACTTCTTTTGAAAGCTTATTAGCTATACTTTCTCCAGCGATGTTTCTTATTTCGGTAATAATTGGAATAATTTTTTTTAAGGTATTGACATACTGTGGAGAAGATGGATTTGTTCCATCTTCTACTTTTAATAAATCTATTATTTTAGTATCAATTTCCACATTTTTTTTATTATTTTTTAACAACTCAAGGGCTTCAAATTCAGCAATAACAACTCTAATAAAATACACATCATCATATTTGGAATCTAATTGGTTAAAAATACTAAGTTTTTGAGGCTCCTCCTTTGCCTTTGAATCACTATTAATATTTTGTTTTTTTATTTCTTCGTTAAGAAAAATTTCGTAATTAAACGAAGCTTCTTTAAATAAACGAATAAAATCTCTTCAAGATGACGACAAAAATGCGATATTATATTCTGAAAATTCGTTGTTAAGTTTATTATCTGGAACGATATTTAATTCATCATTATATTTTTTATATGGTAATTCATCAATTTCAGCAGAATCATTAATTTTGAGCAATTTCTTCAAAACTTTATAGGCATGCAACAAGTTATATTGTGTTTTTAAAGTCATTGCAGAATAAAAAATATTTAAATCGTCCAAATTCTCGATTTCATCAGATGTTGGCTTATGAATTATTGAATTATCAAGAATATCAGTGGTTCTATCTTTTGCTTCTAAAATCTCTTGTTTATTTTGAACATCCTCACTCTGGCGACTAATTACGGCAGGGGTTGTTGGAATTAAAACGCTCGAAAACACATTCAACAATAAATTAAATAACCTCATAAAAACACCTCATTTATTTTATGTTTAAATTTATTTAAAAATAACTAATTCCAAAATTTGAAAAATATTAACTTTTTTATAAAAAAATTTATTATTTTAAGAATTAAAATTAGTCTCGAATTAAATTAAAATTTACATGTTAACTGATTGATTTGTATTGCAAATATTCAAATCTATCTTATTTTAAGGACTTTTTTATTACATTAAAATGTGGAAATAACATTTTATATAATCAATCATTAACTATATTATATAGTAAATAGAATGAAATTACCAAAGTAATTAGTTATAACTTTTTTATATTTTTTTTAAAACATGAAGATTATTATTTCATAAATTTATAAATATCAGTTTTTAGTTATCTACAATGCTTTAAAGTAAAAAAAGGAAATAAAAAAAGCAACGACCTATCTTCCCTTATGGTATTTTTGGCACGGAAGGTCTTAACTGCTGAGTTCGGAATGGAATCAGGTGGGCCCCTTCGTTATGGTTGCTATGGATATAATTATATACTAATTTTTTTTATATTCATTTTTTTTAAAAAAATATCCATTATGTAAATTCTCAATCATTTTATACTATATTGCAATTCTCAAATCTCTTACTCAAAAAGTAAGTAGGAGATAAATTTACACAAAATTTACTACATCACCAGTTTTTCCTGATTACTGGTTTAATTTTTAAGTCTTAAAAATAAATTTGATATCATAGGTTTAATAAACATTTTTAAACTATAAAAGTGTTGCGATTTGATTGAGAATTAATAAGAAAAAACCAGCCAAAAAGGCTAGTTTTAATTTTGCAGATAAAATTATAAATTGTAATGTAATTCGACAATTTCTTTCAAGGTTTCAAGAGGTAATGCACCGGTCTCTAATAATAAATTCAAAAATTCCTTAATGTTTTCCTTATTTGATACAAATTCTTCCCTTGAAAGGCCTTTTGACTTACGAACTCTGTCATATAGTTTCAACATTGCTTCTTTACCTGAATTATACGATGTTGCTTGTCCGGGTAGATTTAAATAACGTTTTGATTCTGATGTAATATCACCAATTCCTAATGCTGAGTTAGCATGTAGGAATTTTCTTATGTCATTAATCGAAGCGCCAGCTGGTAAATCATCAGTACCTTTAATATCTCCATGATATGCAGTATCAACAGCACGTCTCATGTTACGCAATTGAGCTTCATTTAAAGCACCAAAATATTGCAACATATTAGCTAATTCAACGGCTTTCAAAGTATGCAATTTATCATCATCGATTTTGTTTTTTGAAACAACTAAATTTCAATACACGCCACCATGTAGTTCCTTCATTCCTTTAATTTCTTCGTTAGTTACATATTGTGGTCTTGTCGCTTTAACAAAACTTGTAATTCCTTTTGCTGATTTGAAGCTAACAGGTAGAGCGTAATAATCTTCATTTTCAAAGTCAGGCGTTCCATATAAACCTGCCTCGATTCCAAATCATTCCATAAATAAAGCTCAACCTTCCTTGTATGAAGTATAGTTAAAAATGTCTCCTATCGTTAGGCCATCAACAGTTTTTAGAAATTTTTGCGCATAGTATATTTGATTGTGATGTCCCATGACGCTTTCGTGATTAGCAAATGAAGTTACTGACCATTTTGGCAAGCCAAAATAAGGGTCCGCATTAAATGTAAATGCACCAAATCCGTCTTTTTCAACCTTAGCTCTCCCGTTATATGCACCGACACCTGAACTTAAACGAGTTGAATATTCATATGTAGTAATTCCATATCTCGGCACTTGTTTAGGGAAATAAGAATATCCTTCGTTAATAGTAGTGTCTCTAAATTGATTATAACCTTTAAAAGCTTCTAAAGCTCCGTAATAAAACTGGTCATTTGTAATTGAACCATATTTAGAATTTTGACCTTTTAAGAATTCATAACCTAAAGTCTTTAAATTTTTAATAGCATCTTGTAATTTTGGGTCTTTTTCCAATTCACTCTTCTTTTCTTGCGTGTAATATGAGGAATTTTCGCGACCAAAAAAGAACTGTTCTTGGTTTAATCATTTATAAAACTCAGGCAAATTAATATTCCCATTTGCATCTCTTATTTCAAGTACAACATCCTTAACCTCTTGTGGGCCAACACCATCAGAATCATACTTAATAGTTGGGGTTCATGGCTCGTTCTCATTTCCGGTAATTAATCTGGCGACTGCTTTTGCAGTTAATTCCATGTTCTTAACAGCCGTCTTTGTTGTTTCATAACCCGAATTAAATACGTCCTGTGCAGAATCATTTGAAGTTGTAGCAAATTTTAAAATACCATCATATATCTTTTTACCAGTTGTATTTTTCTCATCACCAGGAATACTTGATAAACCAACATTTTTAGCATCAAGATCTTTTTCAGTTAAACCAAGCCCGTAAATTGAAACAACTTTTTTACTTGAATTATCAAAAATTTCAATAGTATTTTCTAATTCGTTAACTACATTTGATTTAAACACCTTAAGCTCTTCTAAATTTTCGCCTAAGCCAGTAGTTGATGCTTTGTAATATTCAGTTGCATAAAATTTATGGAATGCCTTAGTTTTTTCATCAAGAGTTTTATTAGAATCAATTATCTCAATAACAGACTTTGATTCTTGTGTTCCTTTTGCAAATTCTAGCAATTCTTTTGAATAATGTCTTGATAAAATGATATTAACATTGTTTTTAATAACAACTTTTGATAAAACAATATTAGCTTGCATTCCTTCGTTTAAGTTTCTTTGCATCTTTTCGGCTCTATCGCCAGTTATTCTTAAAATAGTTTTATAAAATGAATTAACTGGGTAAGCTGATGTTGGTCCACCTTCATAAAATGCACCTGCTAGTCGCCCTTGTGAAGCATAGACGGTTTGTGCGATTTCCCAATCATATTTCAATCCACTTGCTCAGGCTGTTGTAGTTACATTGAGATTATTAGAGTTAATTTTTGAAAATGAATCAATTCATTTTTGATAGTATTTAACAATCTTATCAACATCTTCTTTTTCAGGATAGAATATGTCAATATTTGCCGCCAAATCATCTAATTCTCTCTGAAACTTATCATATGAAAGAACAATATATCTAGCTGTATGTTTGTAATTATTATCATAATACTTAGCATCACCATGTTGGGCGATTTTAGCTAAATAAGGCAATATTGCATTATCAATGTTTACTTTGTATTCTAACTCAAGATTTCTAATTTCGCTAGCAAGCATTTCGATTTCTTTAGCAATTTTTGTGGCTTGTTCACTCTTTTTATCATTCAATTCATTATACTTTGTATTTAAATCTTTTAGTTTGGTATTCTTTTCATCAATATTATTTTTTGTATCAACATTTGCCTCAACTGCCTTTGCCTCAGCATTTGTTAATTCGCTTTCTAGTTTCTTGTTTTCATTAATTGTTTTTCTAAATAAAGCATTTTGAGCAGCAAAAGGGATTACAGTAAAAATCACAGGAGCTGCAACTAAGGTGCCAACAACCGAAGTTATTATTAATGCTTTTTTTGTTTTTTGAGTCATATATATTATTTAAAATCCTTTTATTATATGTCTAATTTAAAAATATAAATCCAATGTTTAGTAGTTCCTGCCAAAAATTGCAGGTACCTTAATTTTAAATGAAAAAGCATAAAAATATTTATCTTTGATACTATACAGAGTTTTAGTTTCACTACAAGAAAGGAAAATTAAAAACATCTAGACTAGCTAGATGTTTTTAAAAAAGAATAATTAAATCTCTTATAGTTTGTAATGTAATTCTACAATTTCCTTTAAAGTTTCAAGAGGTAATCCACCTGTTTCTAACATTAGATTTAATAGTTCTTTAATGTTTGCCTTATCTTCGACAGTAACAAAATCTTTTCTTGAAAGTCCCTTTGATTGACGTACTCTGTCATATAGCTTCAACATAGCTTCTTTACCAGCATTATATGATGTTGCTTGTCCAGGTAGGTTTAGATAACGTTTTGATTCTGATGTAATATCACCAATTCCTAATGCTGAGTTAGCATGTAGGAAGTTTCTAACATCTTGAATTGATGCACCGGCAGGTAAATCTTCTTTTCCTTCAATTCTTCCATGGTATGCAGGATCGACAGCACGTCTCATGTTACGTAATTGAGCTTCATTTAAAGCACCAAAATATTGTAACATATTAGCTAATTCAACAGCTCTTAGAGTGTGTTCTTCATCGCTTGAGTTATTTTTGCCTTCTGATGCAACTAAACTTCAATATACACCACCATGTAATTCCTTCATTCCTTTAATTTCTGCAGCAGTTACAGCTGATTCATCTTGCGATATTGCTGAAGAAACGAAGCTTGTAATTCCATTTGAATGTTTAAAACTTACTGGGAAAGCGTAATAGTCTTCGCTGTCAAAGTCAGGAGTTCCGTATAGTCCTGATTCAATTCCGAATCATTCCATAAATAAAGCTCAACCTTCTGCATATGAAGTGTAATCAAAGATATTTCCAACAGTTAATCCATCAATAGTTTTTAAAAACTCTTTAGCGTAATAGATTTGGTTGTGGTGTCCCATAACACTTTCGTGGTTAGCAAAAGAAGTTACTGATCATTTTGGTAAGCTGTAGTATGGGTCAACATTAAATGTAAATGCACCAAATCCATCTTTTTCAACTTGTGCATTACCATTATATGCACCAACACCTTCTTCAGCACGTCTTTTATATTCATATGAAGTGATTCCGTATCTTGGAACACTCTTAGGGAAATATGAATATCCATGATCAATTGTAGTATCTCTAAATTCATGGTAACCCTTGAATGCTTCTAGTGCTCCATAGTAGAATTGTTCATTTGTAATTGAACCATATTTGGTGTTATTTGTCTTTAAGAACTCATATCCTAATCTTTTTAGATTTTGTCTTGCATCCTCTAATTTAGGATCATTTGCTAAATCTTGTTTTTTAGCTTCTGTGTAATATGAAGCATCTTCACGGCCAAAGAAGAATTGTTCTTGGTTTAATCACTTATAGAAATCAGAAATATTAATTTCACCATTAGCATCTCTAATTTTTAATTTAACTTCTTTAACTAGATTTGGTCCAAGACCATCATCATCATACTTAATTGTTGGAGCTCATACACCTTTGTCTTTTCCAGTAATTAATTTAGCAACTGCAGCAGCTGTCAATTTCATATTTTTAGCAGCTGTTGTCGTTGTTTCATAACCTGAATTAAACACATCTTGGGCTGTATCATCTGTAGTAGTAGAGAATTTTAAGATACCACTATAAACCTTATCTCCATTTGTTACACCTGGTTTTCCTACGATAGAATTTAAACCAACATTCTTAGCATTTAGGTCTTTTTCAGTTAAACCAACACCATAAACTGTTTTAACATCATTGCCATCAAATACTTCAACGTGATTTTCTTTTTCGTTGATTTTATTTGTTTTATATAGTTTTAATTCATCTAGATTTTCACCCAAACCTGATTTAGAAGCCTTGTAATATTCATCAGCATAGAATTTGTGGAATTTCACTAATTCTGGGCTTGATTTAGCTAATTCTTCATTTTTTGCAATAAGGTCAGTAACTTTTATTTCCTCGTCAGATCCTTTTAAAAATTCTGCCAATTGCTCTTGGTAAAAATTAGATAAAATTGATCTTACATTATTTTTGATAACCACTTTTGATAAAACAACATCAGATTCAATTCCTTCTTTAAGATTCTTTTGAACCTTTGAGGCTCTCGCATTATCAATTGCACTAATTGTGTCATAAAAAGCATTGATAGGATATGCTGAAGATAGACCTCATTCTAATCAAACACCAAGTAAACGGCTTTCTGATGCATAAACTGTTTTAGCTATTTCTCATTCATATTTTAATCCGCTTACCCATGCTGTTGAGGCAGTGTTTAGGTTTCTTGAATTAATTTTCGAAAATGTATTAATTCAATCTTGATAGAACTTAATAATTTCTTGAGCATTTTCCTTGCTTGGATAATTTATATCTAAATCATCTCTAGAAGCAAGTTTTGCTAAATCTCTTTGAAATTTTTTGTATGACAATACTACATATTCGGCTGTATTTTTTAAGGTACCTTCATAGTATCTCAAATCACCTTCTTCAGCAATTTTTGCTAATATAGGTAAAATTTTAGATTCAATATTTTCTTGATATTGATCGTCAAGTTGAGCACGTTCTGCTTCAGCATTTCTAATTTCTTGTTCTAATTTTGCTTTAGTTGCTTCATCAGCATTTTGGCTTTTTTGTGTTAAGTCTGCAATTTGAGCATCCTTAGCATCGATTTTAGCTTTTAAAGCCTTATTTGCTTCATCTTCAACAGCTGCTTTCTTAGCTTCTACATATTCTTTCTCATATCTTTGATTCTTTTGAGTTTCTCTTTTAAATCATGAAATTTGAGCGCCATATGGAATTATTGTAACTACTGTAGGTACTAAAACAATACCGCCTACAATACCACTAATAATTAGGGCTTTTTTTGTTTTTGGAGTCATATATATACTTATCCTTAATTTAGTTTATTAATTTATCATTTAATAAAATTTTTTACCTTTTGATAAAGTTTAAAAAATAAAGATTTGTGTGTCCACAATAGATACACATTTTTTATTATATTACATTTGCCTTTAGTTTACATAATTAGAGGAAAAAATGGACCAAAAAAAGTCAAATCTCAATCTTTTTAAGATATTTTATAATTTAACACCTCAATCAATCGAAATGATTTAGCATCATTTGTTTTATTATAAAATTTATATAAGTAAAAATATATTTTTTTATTATAGAGGTAATGTATGGAAAATCAAAAAAAAGTAATATTAACAGTAATTGATGGTTTGGGTCTTAGAAATGAAAGACAAGGAAATGCTTTTGCACAGGCTTATCATCCAATATTTGATTATTTGTTTGCAATGTGTCCTAATTCTGTTTTGCAAGCATCCGGAGAATATGTAGGCCTTCCAAAAGGTCAAATTGGGAATTCAGAAGTCGGCCATCTAAACATCGGGGCAGGAAGAATTGTATATACTGGTTTATCATTGATTAATAGAGCAATAGAGACTGGTGATTTTAAAAAAAACGAAGTAATAAATAAATTAATTGATAATTCAATAGCAAACAATACCACTTTGCATTTAATGGGCTTGCTAAGTAATGGCGGTGTACATTCATTAGATAACCATTTATTTGAAATTATAAAACTTGCCAACCACAAGGGACTTAAAAAAGTTTCAATTCATATTTTTGGTGATGGTCGAGATGTCAAGCCACAATCAATTAATGATTCATTGATAATACTTAAAAAATTATCGGAAGATTTCAATTATCCGATTTCAAGCATTTCAGGGCGCTTTTATGCTATGGACCGTGACCAAATATTCGAAAGAAATGAATTGGCACTTGAAGCGATTCTTGGTAAATCGCCCATCAAGTATAAAGATATTAATAAGTATATAAACGAACAATATAATCAAGGAATTTATGACGAGTTTTTCTACCCTGCACAAAACCAAAATGGCTTATTTTTAAAAGAAAATGATAATGTTTTTTTCTTTAATTTTAGACCGGATCGTGCTAGACAACTTAGTCATCTAATTTTAGATAGCAAACTATATGAATATAAACCTAAAAGCAAAACAAAACCAAATCTCTTTGCTTCTCTAATGAAATATGAGGGTATTAATTCCTTAGTCGCATTTAAAGAAATGCAAGTAGATAACCCACTTGGAGAAGTGTTAGCCACCAATAATCTAAAACAACTAAGATTAGCAGAGACTCAAAAATATGCGCATGTGACCTTCTTTATGGATGGTGGAAAAGAAGTTATTTATAAAAATGAAGATAGAATTTTAGTAAATAGTATCAAAGCTGCAAGCTTTGCTGATTATCCTCATATGTCAGCTAAAGAAATAACTGACGAATTGCTTGAAAAAATTAATGATTATGACTTTGTTATCATGAATTATGCTAATCCAGATATGGTGGGTCATACTGGAAATTTACAAGCAACAATAAAAGCAATTGAGTTTCTAGATGAACAATTTGAACGAATTCTTAAATTCGTGATAGCTAATCGTGATAAAGTAACATGATTCATAACTGCTGATCATGGAAATGCCGAAATAACTGAGGATGAAAATAATAAACCTGCAACAAAACATACAACAAGTCCGGTTTTATTTGTTTCAACTGATAAAAATATTGAATTAAAAAATGGGTCGCTTTGTGATGTTGCACCCACAATTCTTGAATATTTAAATATTCAAAAACCAAAGGAAATGACAGGACAATCATTGCTAAAGAAGTTCTAATTAAATTTATAAAAGTAATATAAGTGTTAATTCTTAATCAAATTGCAACATTTTTATAGTTTATTATAGTTTAAAAATCCTTATTAAACTTATGATATCAAATTTATTTTTTAAGACCTAAAAATTTAAACCAGTAATCAGGAAAATTAGCAAAGTGTGACACTTTGCTATTATTTTTTTGTCAATCTATATATTTCGAAAAAAAATTAAATAGTAATATATTCTTAAATTTTAGTTGAGTAACTATTTTTAAATTAACCTTACGGTCCTTATTTTTTAAGCTTTATTCATATTTAGATTGGTTAATTGCGTTTTTAAACATTGATTTTAAGTGGCTCATTTCTTCCTTTAAACCTGATGTATTTAATTTAAATTTTTCTAAATTTCTAATCAAGTAATTAAACTTATCCGTAAATGTCGAAACTACTGACTTATGCGTTACGACTATCAAACTCAATTTATAAGTCAAAACGTCTCAAACGTCAAGATTTTTACCTATTAAAAAATCTCTTGTGAGTTAATCACTGTTTGCTTTGTAACGATTTTCCGGAGTTTTAAAACAATATTCACAACTTGAGTTCATACAAAATAAAACTTTTATTTTCTTTGAAAAATT
>NZ_JBSQAW010000010.1:0-20842 GCF_053851555.1 Mycoplasma sp. 3398
AGCTAAAAAGCGCCCTGTTTTAGACGATATTCGTTCATATATATATATATATATAATTTGAGATTATTAGTATGCTAAAAACTAATAAATAGAATCAATTAATAAAAATGTTTAGGGCGGTATTTAATAATGAGAAGAAGTAAGGGTGCATTAGCATTGTGTTTAGGATTGTCAACAGGGCTGGTGGTCGCAGGTATTTCAGCATTTATCTATGCACGTTATAACAAGAATAAATCAATTGCACAAAAAACAGAAGATATATCTAAATATAACATAATTATTTCGCAAAAACAAAAGCAGTTAAAAGAAGCTAAAAAAGCATTGCTATATATCAAAAAAGAACAAAAAAATTCTAAAAATAAGTTTGCAGAGATAATGAAAAATATCGAGAATCTTGAAGCAAAAAATAGTGAGTCTAGGATTAAGTTAGAAGAAATCAAAAATGAACAAATAAAGCTAGAAGTGGAATTTGCGAGTTTAATAAAAGCATATGATGAAGCTAAAAAGGAATTAGAAAAAGCAAAACAAGAACATAAAAAAATTCAATCAAATTTTGATTTTGCAAATAAGATTTTTATTGAAAAATCAGAAAAATTGTTATCAAAAAATAGCGAATTAGAAAAAGCTAAAAAAATATTGGCTGATGCTAAAACAGATAATGAATATGCCAAAAAATCAATTTCAAATATCGAAAGTGATATTAATAAAAAAAGTATGGAATTGAGCGACAAGCAACAAGCTAAAGATAAAATATCGCATGATCTTGAAGTAGCTAAACAAAAAGAAAAACAGGCATCAGAATTACTTAAACAAGCAGAACAAGATTTTGATCTAAAAAATAATGCCTTGCAAACATTAAAGAACGAGTTAGAAGGTTTAAAAAAACAACAAAATTCAGCAGAAGCTAGCTATAGCCAAGCTAAGAAAAAAATGGATTTTTTAAATGCCGAAGTTATAGAAAAAGAAAAACTCTTAGATCAAGCTAAAGAACAATTACAATTAAAAAGTGAAGATGTTAATTTAAAACAACAAGCTCTTGATATTGCAATCAGAGAATTAAATGAGGCAAGCGCTATAAAAGAAGAAGCATCAAAAAAGTTAAAAATGGTACAACAAACATTACAACAAAGTAGTGATAATTTAGTACAAAAATTTCGCGAGGCGGATCTAGCATTAAGAGCTGTTGAAGAAGCCAAAAAAGAAAAAAATAATGCTCAAACTAAACTAAATAAAACCAAAGAAACACTAAAAGAAAAAGAAAATGATTTAAAAGTTAAAAATGAAGCTAAGCAACAAAAACTTGAAGAAAAAAAAGATGCTGAATTGCAAAAGAAAAAATTATCTGATGCTTATGATGATTCTGTTTTAAAAGAAGCCGAATTGCAAATAGAACTAGAAACAAAAAAAGATGAATTGAAATTATTATCAGAACAACATACTGAATTAAGTAACAAAACTAAAAAAGTTAAACAAGAAATTCAAAATATATCAAATGAAATAGCATCATTAACACAAAAGCTTGAAGATGCAAAAAAAGTTTTAGAAGCAAAGCAACAAAAACTAAAAGAATTAGAAAATGCTTTACCCAATGCGAATAGGGAATTAGAACAGGCTAGAAATAAAGAAACGGAAGCAATAAAAAACCAAAAAGAAGCTGATCAAAAATTGCAAAATGCGCAAAATGATTTGCAAACAAAGAATAGTGAAAAAGCGGTAGCTGAATCTGAATTACAAAAAGCTAAAGATAAAGAAAAAGAATCAAAAACTGAATTAGATAATAAGAAAAGCGAGTTAGCTTTGAAACAAGAAATTAAAAATAAGGCAAATGTTGAAAAGCAAGAAGCAGAAGGAAAAGAATCTCAAATTGAACATAAAATCTCAAGTCTTGAAGAAGATTTTGCCAAAAAGAGTGAGAAGGAACAAAATGCTGCAAGAGATTATCAGCAAGCCGAGGAAGCATTTCAACAAGCACAACAAACATTATTAGAGGAACAAAGAAAAAGTGATGAACTTAGAGAAAAAACAGAAAAAGCAACAGAAGAAAAAGATAAAAATAATACTGAATTAAGACAATTAAGAAGTGAAAAAGAGAAAATAGATCAGCAACTTAAAAAAAATCAAGAAGACTTAGAAAGACAAAACCAGAAATTAAACGAAAAAAGGGATAAATTGTCTAATTTAGAAGGTGAAGTTTCATCACTTAATCAAGTAATAGATAAAAATAAAGAAGAAATTGTTGAAGAAAGTAAAAAATACTATACCCCTTATGGCGGTGATTATTATAGTTATGAAGAGCTAGAAAAAATCGTAAAACTCTTCCAAATTTATAATTTTGGCAATGATGATGATGATTCTTGACTGTATGATCTTGCTAAAGCTCAATATGATGAGATAAAAGAAAAATATCCAGATATTTTTGAGTTTGCCCAGCCTTATTTAGATACATGAAGACATTTTAATACTTCTATGTCTGATGCTACTGCAGACAATTGGGTAGAAATATATAAAGAAACTTCAAATTTGTTTCCTGATATTCATAACATGCAAGATAAGGTGATTAAAAAACAAAAAGAAATTGAAACAACTAAACAAGAACTTGCACAAAATCAACAAGACATTGATAGAATAAACGAAGAAAATAAACAATTAAATCAAAGGCTTGCCAATTCTAAATTTGACGAAAAAATAATTGCCAAACAAAGCGAATTTGATGATGCAAATAAAAAATATGATGAACTTAATAAACAATATGCGGCAACATTTAAAACAATCGATGCAGCTAATAAGAAATTAAAGACTAAGGAAGAAGTTAAGAATAATTTAATGTCACAAAAAGATCAAGCTATCTCCGAAAAAGCAATGGCTGAACAAAAACTTTCGGAAGCTAAAAAGCAATTAGAAACTGCCAAGCAAGAAGTTGCAAATAAAGATAAACTATTGCAAAAAGCAAATCAAGATTTTTCACATACTGAAGAAGTAAAAAATAGCGCTGAAATGAAGTATAATCAAGCACAAACGGATTTGTTAAAAAAACAAAAACTCTTAGAAACCAAGGTTAGCGAAGTAGAAACTGCCACGCAAAATGAAACTAGATTGCAACAAGAAAAAAATAAAGCTGATCAAAAATTAGAACAAGCTCGAAAAGATGTTCAAACTAAAAATACTGAATTGCAAACCCAGCAAGAACAGCTAAAAAAAGCGCAACAAGAATTCGAAGCAGCAAAACTTGCAGAGCAAGAAGCGCAAAAATCCTTAGATAATGCTAATGAAAAAAAGAACAATAAACTTGCCGAAGAAAATGAATTGCAATCGCAAACACAAAGTAAATTAAAAGAAAAAACTAGTAAAGAAGAAGAAATTAAAAATGTTGAATCTAATCTTAGCCAATTACAAAAACAAAAAGAAATAAATAATAGCAAGCTAGAAACCCAAACACAAAAAATAAATGAGTTAACTAGTGATCTAAATCGCTTAACAAATGAAGTAGAAAAAGTCAAACAAGAACTAGATGAAGCAAAAAATAGCAATGATCAAGCAATGGCTGAATATGAAGAAAAACTTGCAAATGAATCATTAAAAATAGAAGAATTAGACCAAAAGAAAAAGCTAAAACAAGAAGTTGAAAATCAAAATCAAAATGATCTCAGAAATAAAGAAGAAACTCAAAAAATATTAGAAGGCGCTAACAAGGAATTTATATCAAAACAAGAAATTAAGGATCAAAAAACAAAAGATTTAGAAGAGTCTAAAAAAATAGAAAAAAGCGTGCAACAAGCAGAAGCAAAGGCACAACAGGATTTAGATGTTTCATTAGAAAAGCAAGATAAGGCTTATGAATTGTTTGAATATGCTAAGATAGAATTAAATAATAAAAATAAGGAAGTACAATGAAAACAAGAAGCTTATAATAATCAAGAAAAACTATTTATTGATGCTAAAGAAAATAAAAATAATGCTAGCAAAAACTTAAAAAACGCAAAGCAAAAGGTTGCAGAGGATAGTAATAATTTAAACACTAAGGTTGTTGAAATTGAAGAAGTTAAAAAATTACTAAATGAATTAGAAGCAAATAAGAAACAAGTATTACAAAGACTTGAATTAGCAAATAAGAACGTAGTTGAAAAAACAAAATTATTTAGTTCTATTGAAAATGAAAAAAATCTAGTCCTACAACAAAAGCATGCTTCAGAATTTGCTAAATTAGGTTTCGAAAAGCAACTTAATAAATCTGAGAAAAATCTTGAATCTAATAAACAAAGTCTTTCAAATAAAAATGAAGAATTAAAGAAGAATAAGCATAAACTTCAAGAAATAATAAGCCAAGCCAATGATATTAGTGAGGAAATTAGTAATATCAATAATATCATTCAAAAAGAGTTGAAAAATAAAGAAAATGTAGGCCAAACTCTAAGCACTACAAATAAAGAACTTGCCAAGAAAAAGAAAGAAATTTCAGATTTAATAGACGAGATAAATAAATTAAAGCAAATATTATCTAATCTTAGTGAATCTAAATAAAAATAAATAATAAGAATTATAATATGCCGTTACAAAAAAGCTTTTACCCATATAAAGAGGTTTGAGCTTTTTGTTTTGTTTAAATAAAAAAACTCAAGTTAAAATACTTGAGTTTACTAGTCATGTTTGATTAAATAATCAACTAATGATATGGCTGCCCTTGTTAGATTCGAACTAACGGATGGCGGTACCAAAAACCGCTGCCTTTCCACTTGGCTAAAGGGCAAAATGGTGGAGGGGGAGGGATTCGAACCCCCGAACCGTGAGGAAGTGGGTTACAGCCACCCGCGTTTGGCCGCTTCGCTACCCCTCCAATTTACATTAGCAAGTTAAATTATATTATAAAAAAAATTATTTGTTAAAAAATAAAAAATAAATTCATTATCTTGTTGCTCAGTTTCTAGTGTTTTATATAAAAAAAGTTTAAAAAAATTACAAAAAAAATGTTTTTGGTATAATAAATTAGCAACTATGCAAAGAAGCATAAGGTTACGATATACCGAGCTTAGTTGTTCATCTTGGTTATCGAGAACTTATGCGGAGTGCTTCATATAATGAAGAAGGAGAACAAACAATGGCAAAATTAGAAATTAAAATCAAAGCCTTTGAAGCTAGTTTAGTAGATGATGCTGCTAAAAAGGTTATACTTCTAGCGAAAGCTGAGAAGGCTATGGTAAGTGGTCCAATTCCTCTACCTACAAGAAAAGAAATTGTTACCATTTTAAGATCTGTTCATGTTAACAAAAAATCTCGTGAACAATTCGAAAGCAGAACTCATAAACGTCTAATTGTTTTGTCAAATGTTAGCGAAACACTAATTGATAAAGCAAAAAGACTTGAATTGCCTGCTGGTGTTCAAATTAGCGTTAAATCTGTAGCATAATACAGATATTATTTTTTTTAAAATATATACGTATATGTGGCACCGATTTTTTAAAAAAATGAAAGGATAAAAATGAAAGGAATCTTAGGAAGAAAAGTTGGAATGACTCAACTATTCACTAGCGAAGGTAAGTTAATACCTGTAACTATTGTTGAAGTTAAACCAAATGTTGTTACCAAAATTTTAACCGAAGAAAAAAACGGTTATATTGCAACACAACTTAGTTTAGAAGATAAGAAAAAATCTCAAATTAAGAAACCTGAAGTAAATTATTTCAAACAAGCAAATACAACACCTAAGCGATTCGTAAAAGAAATCCGTAATATGGCCGGATTTAACTTAGGTGAAACATTAGATGCCTCAATTTTTGAAGGCGGAGATGTGGTTGATGTTACGGCTATTTCAAAAGGAAAAGGTTTTGCCGGAACCATTAAGAGATGAAACCAACATATTGGTCCTAAATCACATGGTGGTGGTGGTGGTTCGCAACCTATAAGACAAACCGGTTCTATTGGTGATATATCTGGTAATAGAGTTTGAAAAGGTATGACAATGCCTGGTCACCTTGGGGCTGAACAAGTTACAATTCAAAATTTAGAAATTGTAAAAACTGAAGCGGAAAATAACTTATTAATTATTAAAGGCAGTGTTCCTGGAGCAAAAGGCGCTTTGTTAGTTATTAAAAATGCTAAGAAATCAGTTCAAAAGAAAGCTGAAATTAAATTAGTTAATTTAAAAGAAACATTAGCAAAGAATGAAATTTTTGAACAAGCTAAGAAATATAATCTTGAATTAAATATGGATATGTCATTAAACGAAATGAAGAAAGCTCTTGAAGAAGCTACAGAAGGGGATAAATAATTATGTCTACAATTGTTGATAAATACTATATCTCAGAAAAGTTTGATAAAGACCGAAACATATCATTTAATTTCAAAAAAGCAAAAGAAAAAGTTTCAGGAAATTTTGCTGAATTTATTGATGCTGTTAATGAATTCATTAATGTTAGCGAAAAATCTAAGAATAGTACTAGAGTATGATTTCACCGTAATGGAGCATATAGTGGTAGTGTTGATGTAGAAAAGGCTAGAATTATTGCTAACAGAGTTATTGAAGCTAAAGTTGAAAGCAAGGATGCTATCGAGTTTATTGAAAAAGAAAATTTAGTTGATAAACCAGCATCACCAGCTAAAAAAATGGAAGAAAGTGATTTTGAATTGCCAAAGAGTGTGTTTGGATTAGAAAAGATACATACTCAATCAGTTTTTGACGCTATTTTGGTAGAAAGAGGCTCAAAACGTCTGGCTACTCATAAGGTTAAATCACGTGGTGAAGTTAGTGGAACAGGCAAAAAACCATGGCCACAAAAACATACAGGTAATGCTCGTGCTGGGTCATTAAGAAGTCCAATCTTTGTTGGTGGCGGTAGAGCATTTGGACCAACAACCGAAAGAAATTACAATCTTAAAATTAATAAAAAAGCTAGAAAAAATGCTTTATTCTCAGCATTAACAATGCTAGCAAATGCAAATTCTGTTTTAGTTAGAGAATACGAACTAGAAAGTATTTCAACTAGAGCCTTATTAGTTGAATTAAATAAGGATAATCTAATTGGATTAAACAATATTCTAATAGTTTCTTCAAATGAAACCATTTATAAATCGGCTAAAAATTTACCAAATGTTAATGTAAACAAGGTTACATCATTGTCAATCGAATCATTAGTAGCTGCTGATGTTTTAGTGATTAGCAAGGAAGATGTTAAGTTCTTAGAAGGGATGGCAAAATAATGAATATTAATCATGTTATTAAATATCCAGTTTTAACTGAAAAATCAGAAATTGCTAGATCTAATCAAAATGTCTATACATTTGTGGTTGACAGAAGAACAAACAAAATTGAAGTTAAAAAAGCTGTTGAATTTATCTTTGATGTTAAAGTTGAAAAAGTTAATATCATTAATTATGATAAAAAACCAGCTAAATTAGGTAGATTTGCAGGGTTTAAAAATGCCGTTAAGAAGGCTGTTGTGTTTTTAGACAAAGATTCAAAGATTGTTTTATTTGCTGAAGAAGCTAAAGAAGCAAAGAAGGCAAAAGAAACTGAAATGAAGTCTGAAAATGTCGAAACAGTTAAACAAATATCAGAAGCCGAACTAAAAGCAGCAGAAAAAATTAAAAGAGCTGCAGAAGCAAAAACGCAAAAGTCTGAAGAAAAAGCAGAAGAAATTAAGCAAGAAACAGAATCAAAATAATTAATCTCGATAAAACAAAAACTATAAGATTAATTTTTAAAAACAATAATTTAGATTCTTAAAAGATAAATATTATACAAACAAATATTTTTAAGAAATGGAGAAAAGAAGACAATGGCTATTAAAAAATTTAAAGCTTATACAAATGGTCGTCGTAATATGTCTTCTCTTGACTATCAAGCAAATTTAACTGGACATAAACCAGAAAAATCATTGCTTGTGGCACTTCCAACACATTCCGGAAGAAATAATCAAGGTAAAATTACAACTCGTCACCACGGTGGCAGATTAAAAAGATTTTATCGTATTATTGACTTCAAAAGATATAACAAGGATGGAATTGAGGCTATTGTTAAAACAATCGAATATGATCCAAACAGATCAGCCAATATTTCTTTAATTGTTTATCGTGATGGAGAAAAGAGATATATTATCAGTCCAAAAAATATTAAGGTTGGACAAAAAGTTATTTCAGGAGAACATGTAGATATACAAATAGGAAATAACTTACCACTTGGAAATATTCCAGAAGGTACATTTGTTCACAATATCGAATTACAACCTAAACAAGGTGGAATTATTGCTCGTTCTGCTGGTAGTTCAGCGCAAATTTTAGGTAAGGATGAATCAGGAAAATACGTTATCTTAAGACTAAAATCTGGCGAAGTGAGAAAAGTTCTAGGTGTATGCCGCGCTACAATCGGTGAAGTTGGAAATGAAGAACACTCATTAGTTAATATCGGTAAAGCTGGTAGAAATAGATTGAGAGGAATTAGACCTACAGTTAGAGGTTCAGCCATGAACCCTAATGATCACCCACATGGTGGTGGTGAAGGTAAACAACCTATTGGTAGAAAATCACCAATGACTCCATGAGGTAAAAAAGCTCTGGGTGTTAAAACTAGAGCAACTAAAAAATCATCTAACCAATTTATTATTAGAAGAAGAAAGGAAAGTAAATAATGTCTCGTTCATTAAAGAAAGCGCCCTTTGTTGATGATCACTTAATGAAAAAAGTGGTTGCTATTATTGAAAATAAAGCACCAAAGCGTCCAATCAAAACCTGATCAAGACGTTCAACAATTTATCCTGAATTTATTGGTTTAACATTTCAAGTTCACAATGGTCATGCATTTCTTGATGTCTTTGTAACAAATGATATGGTCGGCCACAAATTAGGTGAATTCGCACCAACAAGAACATTTAATGGTCACGGTGCTGATAAGGCTAAAGGAAAGAAATAATATGGCACAAATAGTTAAGGCATCAGTTAAAATGCAAAGAATTAGTGCGAGAAAAGCTAGATTAGTAGCAGATTTAATTCGCTATAAATCAGCTACACAAGCATTAATCATTTTGCAAACAACATACAAAAAGGCTTCAGAAATTATTCTTAAACTTTTAAATTCAGCGATTGCTAATGCAACAAATAATTTTGGTTTAGATGCTACTAAATTAGTAGTTTCAAAAATTTTAGTAAATGAAGGTCCTACATTAAAAAGATTTCAACCTCACTCACGTGGCAGAGCATACCCAATTTTAAAAAGAACTAGTCACTTTTATGTTGAATTAATGGAATTAAATACAGACGAACTAAATAAGGAGGCAAAATAATATGGGTCAAAAAGTTAATCCAAATGGTTTTCGTTTTGGTATAACAAAACCGCATAATACTGTTTGATATTCAGACAAGCAAGATTTTGCTAAGTTCTTATTAGAAGATCAAAAAATTTATGATTTCTTTGATAAAAAGGTTCGTGAATATTTAATTGGCAATGTTCAAATTAAGAGAAACCAAAACAGTAATATTATTGTTTATGTATATACAGCTAAACCAGCTGCCTTATTAGGAACAAATGGTGATAATATTAAAGCTATAACATTAGCTCTTAAAAAAGAACTAAGAAATAAAAAAATTAATATTACTATTGATGTAATAGAACTAAAAAATCCCGACTTAAATGCAAGACTATTAGCAGAAGGCATTGCTGTTAAATTAGAAAATCGGGGAAGCTTCAGATTAGCACAAAAATTTGCTATCAAAAGTGCTATGAAAGCAGGAGCTAAGGGTATTAAAACCTCTGTATCTGGCCGTTTAAATGGTGTTGATATGGCTAGAACGGAAGGATATACCGAAGGTGAAATGAAATTGCATACTTTAAGACAAGATGTAGATTATGCTGTTGCTAAGGCTAAAACAACATATGGTATCTTGGGTATTAAGGTTTGAGTTTCATTAGGTGAAATTTTAGAAAACGGAAAAGCACAAGTTAGTGCTTTGGAATCAAATAAAACTGAAAGAAGACCGAGAGTTATTAGAAAGGGCGGTGAAAAACATGCTTCAACCAAAGAGAACTAAACATAGAAAAATGTTTCGTATCCGCCATGATAAAACTAAAGCACATCGTAATAACACAGTTTCATTTGGTGAGTTTGGTTTAAAATCAACCTCATCAGCATGAATCAGTGCAAGACAAATTGAAGCAGCTCGTATCGCTATTACTCGTCGTATGGGTCGTGAAGGTAAGGTTATTATCAAGATATTTCCACATATGTCAAAAACATCTAAACCTATTGGTGTTCGTATGGGATCTGGTAAAGGTAGTCCTGATCAATGATTTGCAGTTGTTAAAGAAGGAACAGTGATGTTTGAAGTTATGGGAAACCAAACTGATACTATGAAAGACGCTTTAAGATTAGGTGGTCACAAGTTGCCTGTTACCTGAAAAATTGTTTCTAGAGATGCTACATATCAATCGGAAGGAGAAAAATAATTATGTCATATACTGAATTAAAGAAAAAAACAGTTGAAGAACTAAAAACTTTATTAGCAGAATTAAGAGCAGAATTATTTTCTCTACACTTCAAAAATGCGACTCGTCAATTAGACCAAACCCACAAAATTAATTTAGTTAAAAAAGATATTGCTAGAACCTTAACTGCTATAAATGCCAAAAAGGAAGAAGGAGATAAATAATGGAACAAGTTAGAGAAAATCATCGTAAGAAGCTTGTTGGAACTGTAATTAGTACTAAGAATGAAAAAACTATTACTGTTATGGTTGAAACATATGCAAAACACCCATTATACTCAAAGCGTTTCAAAGTATCTAAGAAATTTGCTGTTCATGATGAAAAAAATGAAGCAAAAATTGGTGATGTTGTTGAAATACAAGAAACAAGACCACTTTCAAAAACTAAACACTTTAGATTAGTTGAGATTAAATCACACGCTATCGGAGGAAACGAAAATGCTTAGTGAATTTTCGAGATGTAATGTAGCTGATAATTCTGGCGCCAAAGAAGTAATGATTATTAAGAACCTTGGTGGTTCGGTTGTAAGAAGCACAAATATTGGTGATATTGTTGTTGTTACTGTTAAAAAGGCAATCCCTAATGGTGTGGTTAAAGAAGGTCAAGTTTTAAAAGCAGTTATTGTTAGAACAAAAAGAGGCATTGCAAGAGAAAATGGTTCATACATTAGATTTGATGATAATGCTGTTGTTTTAATTAAAGAAGATGGTACTATGAGAGGTACTCGGGTATTTGGTCCTGTAGCGAGAGAACTTCGTGAAAAAGGATATTTAAAAATAATTTCATTAGCTCCGGAGGTTTTATAATGTCTCAAGCTAAAATTAGAAAAAATGATATTGTTTTAGTTATTTCAGGAAAAGAAAAAGGTAGATTTGCATCAGTTTTATCAACAAATGTCAAGAAACAAACCGTTGTTCTAAAAGAAATTAACATGAAAACCAAACACCATAAACCTTCACAAGAAAATACTGAAGGAAAAATTGAAAAGAAAGAATTTCCTATTCACATTTCTAATGTAGCATACCTAGCAAAAAAAGGTGCGCAAGGCCAAAAGTCAATTGGAACAAAAATAGGATTTAAAGTTGATGCTAAGACCGGTAAAAAACAAAGAGTTATGAAAAAAGTTAATAAGGTTATATAAGTAAATAAGGAGAAATAGAAAATGGCTAAATTAGAATTAGAAAAAAAATATTTAGAGCAAGTTCGCCCTGAATTAGTTAAAGAATTTGGTTACTCATCAATTATGCAAGCTCCGCGTTTACAAAAAATTGTTATTAATATGACAGCCGGAAATGAAGTATCAAACTCAAAAGCTATTGAAGAGGTTATGGTTGAATTAAGTCAAATAACTGGACAAAAACCATATCAAACAGTGGCAAAAAAATCATTGGCATCTTGAAAATTGCGTGAAGGTATGCCAATGGGTGGAAAAGTAACATTAAGACGTGAAAGAATGTGATCATTTTTAACTAAATTAATTAATATTGCTTTACCTCGTGTACGTGACTTTAATGGTACAAGCTTAAAAAGTTTTGATGGTCGTGGTAACTACGCGATTGGTATTAAAGAAGAAATTATTTTCCCAGAAATTTCATTTGATAAAATTCGTAAGTTAAAAGGTATGGATATTATTCTTGTAACCAGTGCAAATTCAGATAAAGAAGCATTTGCATTATTAAAGAAACTTGGAATTCCATTTGCAAAAGGTACTAATTAAGGAGAATTTGTATGGCAAGAAAAGCGTTAATGATTAAAGCTGAACGTGAACCAAAATTTTCAGTTAGAAAATACACACGTTGTCAAATTTGTGGTCGTGTTCATGCAGTGTTACGTAAATATAAAATTTGTAGAATTTGTTTTAGAGAATTAGCACACGAAGGAAAGATTCCTGGCGTAAAGAAAGCGAGTTGATAATTATGGCTATTATTACAGACCCAATAGCAGATATGTTTGTTAGAATTAAAAATTCTATTTCAAGAAAGTATCATGAAGTTCTAGTTCCTCACTCAACTAAAAAAGAAAAAATCTTAGAAATTTTTACAAGAGAAGGTTATATTACTTCATATGAAATCATTACCTCACCAAAAGGTTTTAAAGAAATTAAAATTACTTTAAAATACAAAGGAATGAATCAAAATCTATCTGCAATTACAGATATTAAAAGAGTTTCTAAACCAGGTTTAAAAGTATATTCATCAGCTGACAAATTACCTCGTGTTTTAAGTGGATATGGTACAGCAATTATCTCAACATCAAAAGGTCTATTAACTGATAAAGAAGCAAGAAAAGCCAACTTAGGTGGCGAAGTTATTGCCTTTATTTGATAGAACTTACTTAGATTTAAGGATTTAAACTATGTCAAGAATTGGAAAAAGAGTTTTATCTATTCCTCAAGGTGTTGAAATAAATTTATCAAAAAACCATATTGTTATTAAAGGTAATTTAGGCCAATTAGAATATACATTTTCACCATTAATTTCTGTTATTATTGAAAATAATGAAATTAAAACTTTAAGAGCTAATGAAGAAAAAACTACAAAGCAATTGCATGGTACAACAAACGCTATTATTAGTAATATGTTAATTGGAGTTTCAAAAGGTTATAAAAAAGAAATCGAAATTAAGGGTGTTGGTTACAAAGCAACACTTAAGGGAAATGAAATCGAAATAATTGCCGGATATTCGCACAGTGTAGTTAAGGCAATTCCATCAAATCTAAAAATTGAGGTACCAAAACCAACTAATATTATAATTTCTGGTATTGATAAACAAGCTGTTGGAGAATTTGCTGCAAATATAAGAGATATTAGACGTCCAAGCCCATATTCAGGTAAGGGAATTATGTACAAAGATGAAGTTATTAGACGTAAGGAAGGAAAAACTGCTGCTAAGTAGTTAAAAAATAGGTAAAAAATTATGTTATCAAGAAATGAAAGACGTAAAGTTAAACATTTAAAAATTACTAATAAATTAGCAAAAGGTACTTCACAAAGACCACGTGTTGTTGTATTTAAATCATTACATAACTTTTATGTGCAAGCAGTCAATGATGAAACACATACAACATTAGCTTCATTTTCAACTAGACAATTATCTGAAAAAGGGAATAATATTGAGGCAGTAAAAATGGTAGCAAAGCAATTTGCTCTAAAACTAAAAGAAGTAAATGTTTCTGAAATCGTTTTTGACCGTTCAGGCTATATTTATCATGGTAAATTAGCAGCATTTGCAGACACATTAAGAGAAGAAGGGATTAAGTTCTAATGGCTGAAGAATTAAAGAAAGAAAATACTGAAGTAGCTAAGGAAACTAAGGTAGTTTCACCTATTAAAAAACCAGAAATAAAAGAAAATAATAAAGCAACTACTGAACGAAAAGCTTTTGCTCCCAAGAAACAATTTAGTGCAACTCCTGCAGCTAAGATTTTTGAAGAAAAAGTTATTGATATTGCCAGAGTTACAACCGTTGTTAAAGGTGGAAGAAGATTTTCATTTTCAGCATATGTTGTTGTCGGCGATAAAAAAGGTAAAGTTGGATTTGGACACGGAAAAGCAAATGAAGTTCAAGATGCTATTAAAAAAGCAGTTAAAGATGCACAAAAAAATGTATTCAACGTTCCTATAGTTAACGGAACCATTCCACACGAAATAAAAGAAAAATTCCTAGCTTCAAAAGTACAACTACGTCCTGCTCCTAAAGGTGCTGGTATTATTGCTTCTAATACAGTGCGTGCTGTTGTGGAATTAGCTGGTTATACCGATATTTCTACAAAAACATATGGTTCAAGAACAAAACACAATATTGTTCATGCCACAGTTAATGCACTTAAGAAGATTAAAACAGTTGAAGAAATTGCTAAACTACGTGACATTGATGTAAAGCATTTATTAGCTAAATAATATAATATTAAGGAGTGTTATTTATGAAATTACATACATTAAAAGCAACACCTGGCGCTCGTAAAGAAAAACATCGTGTCGGACGTGGTCATGCTGCCGGTAAAGGAAAACAAGCTGGTAGAGGGCAAAGTGGACAAACAAAAAGAAGTACAGTTAGACTAGGTTTTGAAGGTGGACAATTACCACTATTCAGAAGAATTCCTAAACGTGGTTTTAATAATGTAAATCATGTTGAATTCCAAATTGTTAATATTTCTTCGCTAGAAGAAAAATATACAAATAATGAAGTTGTTTCTTATGAAACATTGATAGCAAAAAACCTTATCAAGGGAGTATTGCCGGTTAAAATTTTAGGAAGAGGAACACTAACTAAAAAGTTGACTGTTTCAATTCCGTCTCTTTCACAATCAGCTAAAGAAGCTATTGAAAAAGCTGGAGGAAAAATCGAGGTTCAATAATGGCTAAAAGATCTAAGGTAGAAAAGGAAATATATAACAAAAGACTCGAGCGCAAATTAGCGATTGATAAATTTTTTGCTAAAAAAAGAAACTCGTGATCAGAATGATGAAAAAATCATGGTCTTTTTAAGAAGATCTTATTTACTCTTTTTGTTATTTCACTTTTCTTAATAGCTGGTACTATTACTTTACCAGGTGTTGAATTAGCACATCAAGACAGATTGAATCAAGGTGATTTCTTTGGTATCTTAAACTTGGTAGGTGGCGGTGGATTACGTAGATTCTCCATAGTCGCCTTGGGGATTGGACCTTTTATTTCTTCATCGCTAGTAATGATGATTTTGCAAACAAAAGCATTCCCGGCGGTTCATCGTTTAAGTCAATCAGGTCCATTGGGTAGAATAAAAATTAATTTTATAACTTATACTGTTACATTGTTCTTTGCAATATTTCAAGCAATATTGATTACAAGAGCATTAGTAAATCCACAGACTGATAATTTTGGTATAAGATTTTCTGATAGTTTAGTTAAGTCTCTTGGCGAAAAAGGAACCTTTGCTTATCAATGAGTGATTCTTCCTTTATTGTTAGTAGCTGGATCATTCTTTTCTTTATTTTTATCAGAGCAAATAACAAATAAAGGTGTTGGGAATGGAACGAGCTTAATTATCTTTGTCGGAATTGCTAGCTCACTAGTTCCAACCTTCAGACATGCTTTTGAATACTATATGCCATCAGTAAAAAATAATAATTCGGTTGTTTTAAAGGAAACACTAAACTTTATTGTTTATTTACTGGCGTATTTATTAGTAATTTTTGTTGTAATATTATTTACTCTTGCTGAAAGAAAAATTCCAATTCAACAAGTTGGGGCAGGATTATCTAAAACGGAAAAAGAATTAAGTTATCTACCTATCAAAGCAAACCCGGCAGGAATTATGTCAGTAATTTTTTCAATGATGGTTCTTTCTGTTCCTACATTGATTGCAGGGTTATTTGATCCTAATACAAGTAGATATTATCAATGAGTTTATTCAAATCTTCAACTAACACAACCATTAGGATTCTTCTTATTTGTTATCATAACATTTGGATTAACTATTTTAATGGGAATACAACAATCTAAAATTGATAAGATTAGTGAGGATTTTGCAAAAAGCAGTACGTTCATTCCTGGAATTAGACCGGGTGAACAAACTGAAAATTATTTATTAAATACTGTGTTAAGATTATCATTCTTTTCTGCTGGGTATTTAATAATATTGGGGGCATTGCAATTTATTCAACAAATGTTTGGAATGCCTGCACCAATAGCGTTTGGTGGAACATCAATAATGATTCTAGTTTCAACAGCAACAGAAACCGTTCAACAAATTCAAGCAAGATATAAATCACAGGAACTTGCGCGAAGAAGACGAATGATTAAAGAATTAAAAGAAGTATATGGAGAAGACGAAGATTTAATATGATAGAAAGATGTCAAATTAAGAAGCCTAATTTGATTTTTATAGGTGCACCAGGTGCTGGCAAGGGTTCTCTTTCTAAGCTATTAGTTGAAAATTTTGGGTATTTTCAACTTTCAACTGGTGATATGTTTCGTCAAGAAATTAAAAATAAAACAGAATTAGGGCTAAAAATTAAAAACATATTAGAATCAGGAAAATATGTTGATGATAATATAACTAATCAGCTAGTTGAAAATAAACTAACTAGCTTAGTTAATGAGAAAATACCTTTTATTCTTGATGGTTTTCCAAGAACGATTGATCAAGCTGAGTTTTTAGATACACTTGAAAAAAAAGGGATTTATATTGACCAAGTTATTTTATTAAATATTACCGATGAACAAATTATTGAACGTTTATCGAAGCGTAGAATTTGTCCTTCATGTAAAACAATTTATCACCTAGAATCATTCCCACCAGCTAATGATAAATTCTGTAAACATTGTAAAACAGAAGTTGTCAAAAGAGCTGATGATGAAGAAGAAGTAGTATTAAAACGTCTTGCGATATATAACGATCAAACAAAATGTTTAATAGATTTTTATAAAAAAAAGAATATAGTTTCAGAAGTAAATAGCTATCAATCATTAAAAAAAGTGTTTGATGACGTTAAAGAGGCCTTGAAATGATAAAAATTAAGAATCAAATCGAAATTCAAAAAATTAAAAAGGCCTGCGCAATCTTGGCAGAAGTCAAAAAAATTCTTTGAGACTTTATAAGACCAGGCGTTTCTTTAAAAGAAATTGATAGCGTCGCTTTTAAAGAAATTAAGAAAAGAGGAGGAAAACCAGCTTTTTTAGATATGTATGGTTTTCCTGCAACTTGTTGTATTTCAGTTAATGAAGAATTAATTCATGGTATCCCTTCTGATTATGTTGTTAAGGATGGAGATATTGTAAAAATTGATACCGGGGTAGTATGAGAAGGATATTATTCTGATTCTGCCTTTACAAAAGGTGTTGGCAATATTACACAAAAAGATAAGGAATTAATTCAAGTTGCAAAAGACGCTTTTTATGCAGGATTTAATGCAATTAAAGTAGGTAAACGCTTTGGTGATATATCTGCTGCAATCGGAAATTATATTCGTCAAAAAGGCTATTATACACCTGATGAATTTTGCGGTCATGGTATAGGTAAAAGTTTGCATGAAGATCCGCTTATAAATAATGATGGTATTCCAAATACAGGTGATTTTATTAAAAACGGTATGGTTATCTGTATTGAACCGATGATTTTACAAAAGTCAAAAAAAACATTAATTAAAGAAGATAATTGAACTGTTATTGATCCATTAGGTTTTAATACTTCGCACTACGAGCAAACAGTATTAATTGATAATGGTGAAGCATATATATTATCAGGAGACAACATTTAATGGGAAAAAACAAGAAAGATAAAAAAGAAGAAGTTATTAAAATGACTGGTAAAGTTACCAAGATGCATTCAACAAAAAATTATGATGTTTTGTTAGAAAATAATCTTGAAATTAAGGCTTATATTTCAGGAAAAATGTCTCTACATAACATTAAACTTATTCCCGGTGATATGGTTGATGTTGAAATCAGTCCTTTTGATTGAACGTTAGGCAGAATAGTTTTTCGCCATAAATAAAACTAAGGAGAATTATGAAAGTTAGAGCATCGATTAAAAGCATTTGCAAAGACTGTAAAATAATTAAAAGACACGGCGTTAATAGAGTAATTTGCATTAACCCAAAACATAAACAAAGACAAGGATAAAAAAATGGCTAGAGTTTTAAATATAGAAATTCCAAATAATAAAAAAGTTCGTATTTCTCTAACATATATTTTTGGTATAGGTCCAACAATTGCTAAGCAAATCTTAGCTGCCGCAAATGTTGATGGAGAAAAAAGAGTTAAAGAATTAAGTGAAGAAGAATTAACACGCATTAGAGATGAAGCTAAACAATATACTACTGAAGGTGATTTAAAGAGAGAAATTAATCTAAATATTAAAAGATTAATGGAAATTAAATCATATCGTGGTATTAGACATAGAAAAGGATTGCCAGTAAGAGGCCAATCAACTAAGAAAAATGCAAGAACAAGAAAAGGCCCAAGAAAAACGATTGCTGGAAAGAAAGGTAAATAATAATGGCTAAGAAAAACAAAAAAGTTGTTACGCAAGGTATTGCGCATATTCACTCAACATACCAAAATACAATTGTTTCTTTTTCAGATTTAAAGGGAAATGTTTTTGCATGATCTTCTTCGGGGGCAATTGGATATAAAGGTACGAAGAAGAAAACTCCATATGCTGCTGGCCTAGCCGCAGCTGCTGCTGTTGAAAAAGCCAAAGAATTTGGTTTAAAGGAAGTGTCGATTATGGTCAAGGGTGTTGGTCCTGGAAAATCAACAGCTCGCAAGCAAATTGAAACAAGTGGTTTTACAATTAAGGATGTTAAGGATGTTACTCCTACTCCTCACAATGGTACTCGTCCTCCAAAGAAAATTCTTAAAAGAGAAAAATAATTTAGATTTACAAGGATAACATAGGGGGATATTATGGAAAAAATTCAAAAAATTACTTATAAAGAATTAGTCGCTGAAAAAGTAAATGATTTTAATACAACATTTGTAATCGAACCATTATCGCGTGGTTATGCAAATACAATGGGGACTACTTTAAGAAGAACCTTACTTTCTTCTATTACATCAGTTGCTCCATTTGCGATTAAAATCAATAATGTCGAACATGAATTTCAAACAATTAGTGGTTTACAAGAAGATGCGATAACATTAGTTAGAAATATAAGAAGCATCCGTTTTGTTTACAATGAAGAAATGTTTGAAAAAGATAACTTAGCAAAAATATCATTTAAGGCCAATAAGGAAGGCGAAATCTATGCTTATGATATTCCTGAGGTTAGTGGCCTAGAAATAGTAAATAAAGATCAATATATTGCTAATATAGCCAAGGGTGGCTCATTAGAATTTGAATTATTTTTAAGAAAAGGTCGCGGTTTTGTTGATTTTGAAGAAAATAAGAATGTAATTAGTCAATATGGTTCAAGATTAGAATCAAATATTAAAAATGGTCAATTTTTAGCAATGGATAGTGATTTTAGTCCTGTTAAAAAATGTGCAATCTCTTTTGAGGAATTAAATAGTTCATCTAAATTAGTTGAAGAAAGATTAAAAATTAAATTAGAAACTGATTGCACGATTACAGCAAAAGATGCGATGGAACAGGCTGCTAAGATTATTGTTGCTCATTTTCAAATCATTGGTAATATTGATGCTTTGGAATCGATAGAATTATTCGAAGAAAATAAAGATAAAAAAGATAAGGAAATTAAGTCATCTGTATCGATCAGTAAACTTGGCTTATCAGTAAGATCAGAAAATGCTTTAAAAAGAGCAAAATTCACCACTATTGAAGAAGTATTAAATTTAACTGATGAAGAATTGGCAAATATTAAAAACCTAGGTAAAAAATCAATTCAAGATATTATTGATAAAAGAAATGATTGAAAAAATAGAATTGGCAATGATGCTGATTTCGAAAGCGACACCACGATAGATTCACTAGAACAACTTAAAAAATCAGATGAGGGAGAAGAATAATGGCTAACCCAAAACAACTATTTCGTAGAAATACTGAATGATGAAACCATGTAGAAAGATCGTTAGTTACCGATTTATTGGTAAACGGTCAAGTTAAAACCACTCTTGAAAGAGCTAAAAGAATTAGATCAAATGCAGAAAAGATGATTACACTCGGAAAGAAAAATACCCTTTCAACCAGAAGACAAGCAGCTAAATTTTTAAGACTTATTCCTTCAAAAGTTGAAAACAAAGATTCGTTACAATATTTATTTGATGTTCTAGCATCAAAATACGCCCAAAGAAATGGCGGATATACAAGAATAATTAAAATTAATAACCGTGCTGGCGATAATGCTAAAATGGCAATTATTAAATTAGTATAAAAATAGGAGATAAATTATGGCTATAGTTCCAAAAAGAAAAACCTCAAAGCAAAGAAAAAATTTAAGAAGAAGTCATCATGCATTAAGTCCTATTACGTTAGTAGAATGCAAGCATTGCAAACAATCAATTATTCCTCACCAAGCATGTAGATATTGTGGATTTTATAAGGAAGAAAAAGTTCTTAAAAATGTTATTAATGATAAAATTAAATAATTTTTAGAAACACCAAGTTGTTGACTTGGTGTTTTATATTTAATAAGTTATACTTGACTTTTTTAGTAAAAGATATTATCTATATTAGATTATATTTTTTTATTAATAATTTCAAAAATAAAAAAATTTTATATATAATATATAAGCTTTCTATTTTTGCTTGATTAGTTTTTAATTAAACTAATTTAGTAATATCTAAGATTTTTTAAAAAAAATAAAAAAATATTATTAAAAAAAATAAAAAGCGTATAATAGTAATTGTAGCTTTTTTGCTAACAAATATTAAGATAGTTCTTTGAAAACTGGATACGAATACCATAACGTCAATTTTAATTTTTTAAAA
>NZ_JBSQAW010000011.1:0-17575 GCF_053851555.1 Mycoplasma sp. 3398
TTTTTTCATTAGTTATATCGATATAAATACCTTTTCTTTTTTTCTCAAAATCTGTTAAATTCTGGATTTCTATTTTTTTATATTTCCCGTTACCTCCTATAGTGATTTTAAACTATAGAATGTTGCAAAATAATTGAGAATTCACAAAAAATCATTTTAATATAATGCTTAAAAAGCAAAATTATATTGAGCTATAATTAAATTTATAAACTTATATTTATAAACAATAAAATGAGCGAAAAGTATTAGCAAGGAAAAAGATGTATTTTTGAATGTCATTTACTTTTTGAATATTTTCATTGCTAACTTATATACTTTTACGGTTATATTCTGTTTACATTGATAAAAAATTTTTTTCATATTTATGTTTATTTTTCATCCTATATTGTTATATTGAAATTGTATTACAATAGCAATACTAACTTATGCAATTATATTAAGTGTCGCTTCATTGATTTTTGCTATTATTGTAGCCTCCCGCTCTGATTACAAAATAAAATATTATGTCAATATACATCATCACTATTATATTCACGTCGATGCTATTAACAATGTTAGTATTTAGTGTATTACTTTTAATATTATTTTTTTATTATGAGTGTTTTTTAAATAAAGTCGAATAGTAACATAATTATCAAAAATATTAATTGCTATTTTTCAGTTTTGAATGTTATTGTCGCAAATTAAAATATATAAATCAATTACTTTTTAAATTAATTATTGTAAATTTAATAAATAACAAAAATATTTAGGTACAATGCCTAAATATTTTGCTTTAATTGACTTATTTTAGAGTATTTTTTCTTTAAAACCGTGACTATTATTTGAAGATACATATTTTAGTTTTAGATTCACTAAACCGTCTTCGTCTTCAGACTTTGATAATTTCTTCTCAATTAGTTCTCTATTTTTAAAAATAATATTTGATATTGCTTTTACTAAATCGGTTTCTAAAAATAAAATAAGTGAACGAGCCCCCATCGAATCATCAATATTGTTAGCTACTAATGAATAATATTCTTCAATCGAATCATCGAATATTAATTTTATGTTTTTTTCTTTTAATAAAAATTCTTTTATTTTCTTGATTTTAGATTTTATAATGTCAAGTTTAATTTCTAATGAGATAATTTTATTAAAAGGAATTATGTTTGGTATACCAATTCTATTCAAAATCTCCGGTCTTTTTAGCTCATCTCTAAAATATTTTTTAACTTCTGAAATAAAATGCTCTTGAATTTTTTTACCGTCCTCATCTTTAGGCATTGTAGACGCACCTATATTTGAAGTAAAAATAATAAATGTTTCCGAAAAATCAACTAGTTCTCCTTTAGAAGAAGTCAATCTGCCATCTTCTAAAATCTGTAAGAATTTATCAAAAATTTTTGAATTAGCTTTTTCTATTTCATCAAATAATAAAATAGAAAACGGTTTTTGTAAAACAGCATTAGTAAGCGTCCCTCCCGCTTCATAACCTATATAACCTGGAGCAGCTCCTAAAAGTTTTTGATCAGATTCTTCATGGTTATATTCTGACATATCAAATCTAATTATTTGATTTGGGTCATTAAAAATAAATTCAGATAAGGCTTTTGCTGATTCGGTTTTGCCAACACCTGTAGGCCCTGCAAAAAATAAAATTCCTTTTGGTTTTGAATTTTTCTGAATGTCAGAGGTTTGCAAAATGCCTTGTAATCCTACCTGACTTCTAATTAGTGTGTCTTTTATTTTAATGCCAACATGAGATTGGCCTTTGACTTTATTGTCAAAATCTTCTAAGAATTTGTTCAAATTTTCAGCATTAATTTTTTCTCATTCCGATTCTTTCTTTTCAAAAAAACACAGTCTATATAGTTCTTTAAAATCTTTTATACTATCAAGTTTGTTAGAAAATACTTCAAGTTGAAATAATTCTCTAAAAGTTAGTCCATTAGTTATTGCACTTGCGTCACTAATTTCTTTTTTAGTTATTAATTTATTATCAAGTTTTTTAAATAAAGATCCTCTTATGCTAAAAAAAGATTTTCTTTCATCTAATGAAGGATTAGGAATTGTTAGAGAAGTTATTTCTTGATTATTGTTAAAAAGTATCGAATTAAATATCTGATCGTTTTTTATCAAAATTATTAATTTAAAATTTGAAGGTTTAATCTTATGCGTTATCTGGTTAATTTCATTAGTAAACATATCAATCAATGAATTTAATTTAGCAATATCTAATTGAGTGTTTTTATCACTATAAATAGATTCAGCTAAATCTAAGATAAATAAATTTTGTGATGCAATACCATCATTATTAATTTTTTCAATTATTAAGTTTTTTAATTTTGAATTAATATCTTCATTTTTACCATTATCATTACTATCAATATTTACAAAATCAAATATTTCTGATTTTTCAATACCATCAAAAGTTTCTCAAAGATCGTTTTTATTATCTTTATTTTTAAAAATTTTTATGTTACCATGAACTATTTCACTTTTCATTTCTCAATTAGAATTGTAAAGATATATATTATCAATACAAAGATTTTTATCTTGGTATAAATAGTGTAATAAATATTGATTAAAGGTTAAAAAATCTAAATTAGAAAATTCAGTAAGCAATTCTAAATATTCACTTTTTAATAGATTCTTATTTATGCTATCTAAAGAGGGTTTTTTAATTGGTAAATTCAATACTTTTGGCGATAAAAACTCAGAAGTATTCCCCTTCAAAATTACTATATTTTTGTTTAGTAACTTAAATTTTAATTGCGTTGTAATTGCTTCTTTTAAATTCATAATTAATTACCTCATCTTTTTATTTTTTCCTTTGCGCTATATTTAGGTTTAGTTGCAACAAAAGTTCTATTCATGGTATATTTAACAATATTCATATTCGAATTTTTAGTTATATATTCAAGCATCTGATTAGCCGTTTTAGAACATACATGCCTTTTATAATCGCCAATTTGATATTCAACTGTTCCATCTGGCGAAACATTAAATATCACTTGCTCTTCTAAATCATTTTCTAAAAGATAAATTACGCCAAGCTTTTCATTAACAACTTTTATTTGCTTTCCGGCTAATTTATACTTTTCTTCAGTCATTAAAAACTCAATAAATGGTTTTGCTATTTTAGCGGCTTTCAATATCGAATTATTTTTTTCTTTAAATCAAATTTTAAAATCATCAATATCTTTTTTAGTTGTAATTATTTTTATCTTATCTTCAAAATATTGTTTTAATTCGTTATTTTTAATTTTGCTTATTTTTGCATAAATATTATTCTTGAAGCTTCTTAATTCTTCAATAGAAGCTTTAGCATTCATTAGTTCATTAATTTTTAAATTAAGATTATCTTCAGTTAACTCTAAATCACTATTTATAATCAAATCTCTTGCTTCATAAGCTAATTTTCCAAATTCATATACATAATGGTTAAAATTTTTTATCGAAATTGAGTTATCAATTTTTCTGTAATCAACTGTATCAATTATATTCAATAATAATTTATTGATTTTGTCATATTCTAATTCGTATAAACTTAATCCTTTGTATGAATTTAAATCCACTTCAACTTTTTGGTTAATATTTGATTTTACATTCTTAATTTGTTTAATAGCTTCTTTTATTAAACCATTGTTTTGATATTCATTAGATAAAAGCATATTATTTAGTAGTTCAGTATTTTTATCACAAATATTTTCTAATTCTCGTTTTTCTAATTGACTTAAATTCAATGTTACGGTTGCTATATGGCTCATTATTTATTAACCTCGAATTGTTTTATATATTCACTAATTTCATCTAACTTATTATTTTCGGCTATTACTTCTTCATTACTAATTTTAAAAATATACTCAGCCGTAGTTGTGTCTTTTCTAAAAGAATGGGCATAGTTATTAGATAAATATTTGTAATATTCAGCGAGTTTTAGATCTATTTTTTCTAATGACTTTGTAAATGTTGTTTTACTATTTTTTTTAAATTTTTCAAGTCTTTGTCTGATTGATACAGCTTTAGAAATTAAGTTATTTCTAATATATTCTAAAGAGTTTTTTATTTCTTCCTCTTTTTTAAAAATATATTCATTAATGTAATCTAAACAGTCAATAGCCAATAAACCTTTATATACTTCTTTTTTCTTGAAATTTTCTAAATAATTTAATTTAACTGAAGCCTCAATGTCCGAATCAATTTGTTTATTTAAATCTTCAAAATCGCCAGAAATATGATTTTTTAAATCGTTATAAAATAGTGTTTCTTTAAATTTATTGTCTTTATATAAATCAAACATATGATGGTTATTTACATGTTTTTTAAAAATTTCTCTAAGCATATTGTTATTTCATGAAGATACAAAGTTAAAAATATCCAGATTGTCTGAATTAATATTGTATTTACTAATAATGTTTTTAAAAATAAGTTCGCCATTATTTAAAATGCTCATGAATTTATCTAAATCATCGCTAGTTTTAATAGTATTTAAAACATCTAAAAACACATTATTAGAAAATAGTTGAGTAATTTCTTTGAATCAATCTTTAGTTTTAAAATTACTTAAAAATGTTCAAATCTTTAAAATTAATTCAAAATTAGAGTTAGATTTTTCTTTAACGTCTTTTAAAAATTCGTCTAGATATTTTTCTAAAGCAGAAGCCATAATATCAGTGGGTGATATTTTTTTATCATAAATATCTTCAAGTAACTTAAGGTATTTTGATTCGGGTATTTCAGTTGGAATAAAAAAGTCTACTGCACTTTCTTCAACTTCATTATCATCAATTTTTACATCAACTATTATTTTGTTTATGTCAAATATTTTTTTATCTAATATCAAAAACTTTTCATTATTTTTTCCTTCAACAATATTATTTTGATTGAAAGATTTTTTTACCATTCATTTATTAATATCGAATTCTTTTATATCTAATTTTTCAGAGCTATCTTTAATTTGAAAATTACTCAAAAAAGTATTATTTGGGAATATAGACTCATGTAACAATTTACGATTATTCAGTTCATTAATTAAATCACTCTTTATAAAATCTTCCATAAAGTAATTTTGAGCAATATTCATTGGTCTTATATTAATAGAAATAATAGTTGATGAATTGTCAATATAAAAGGGATAATCAGATTCAAAAAATGCTACCTTAATATCATTACTATTTTCAACACTTTTTTTCAATATTAATTTTGAGTCATCTTTTTCAAAATCATATTCAAGTTCAGAAACTTTTTGTTCAATTTCTTTCGATTCATTTTTATCAAAGCCTTCAAAAGAGCAGCCATTTCAAGCCTTATCTATATTTTTAGTGTTAAAGTATTTATCATAATTCTCCGATAAAAACTTACTCTTAATATAGAAAGTGAAGTTTTTTTTCATCACTCGGTCAGTTAAACTGTAAAACTTATTCATTTCAACATATTTTTCAATTTTTTTATTTATGTCAATGTTTTTAATATCCATTTCTAATAAATCAAAATCCTCAATGTTACTTTCAGAAGAATTAAAATTTATAGTTATTATATTTTTATTATGCATATCCCTTAAAATCAATAGTCAAAATTTACGAATTAACACATCACTATTAATGTTATAAAACTCCTTAAATATGTCATTTACAGTAATATACTTATTTAATTTTTTAAATTCAATAAGCGGAATCAATATCAATTTATAATAATTTTCCATTTTTTCTATTTCACGATACGTAAATTCAACCCGTTTTTGAATAACCGGAAAATTAAGTTTAATTTTTATCTTATCATTCATTATATTCCTCTCCTATAAATTCTTCTGGGGTTACAAAAGAATCTTTGTTTTGCAAATAATGATTTATATATTTTTTCAATACAGTTAAGCCTTGGCTAGAATTTTTATAATATGAAAAATCACCGACAACAATTAAAATATTTTTTGTTCGACTAAAAGCAACGTTCAGTCTAGCTTCATCGTTTAAAAAGTTGGTATTACGTTTATTAGGAGTTTCCTCTGTTCCTTTATTTTCCGATCTCACTAAGTCAACAATAATAAATTCGCATTCTCTACCTTGAAAGTTATCAATCGTATCAATTACTATTGATCTCGTTGCAATATATTTAGTATATAAATCTGGATATTTAGATTGAATAATTCCTCTAATAACAATTGCCTGATTTCTAGTCAAAGCAATAACTCCGATTTTTGATTTTTCATTTTTAATATTTATTCCATTATTTTCTAAATCATTAATTAATTTTTGAATTATTTTAAATGTTACAATCGCATTATATTGATTCATTCTAGTGTCTAGTGTACTTTGATTAAATTTTTTAATAAATGAAATTGGTATAAAGCCATCTTCAATTAGCATATTGTGATCAAAATTATTAACAAGGTTAAATTTATTATCAAATTGTTTTATATCATTAATGTATTTTATTGGAAGAATGTAAGTATCTATCAAATTTAGCTTGCTAGTTATATTGCTATATTTTTTAAAATCGGCATTTTTGTTAAATGTTTTAAGTTCCTGATTTTTTTGTTTATATAAAACATTTATAAAATGACAAATTTCAGCCGGGAATCTATGTTGCATATCTAAAAATTCATAAGACAATGAATTGCCATTCGGCATATTCGTTAATTCTTTTATTTTTTCATTAAAATAAGGATATGCCAATGCATCATTAATTTTATTAACAATATCATTTTGCATTTTTTTATCAACATTATCTGGGCCAAGTTCTTTTTCTATCACTCAATTGTATAATTCTTCTGAAAAATCAACAGTAGGAGGTAATTGATAAGCATCACCGCATAAAATTGATTTACCTGATTGTAAACATCTATTTATTATTTCAAATAAATTTGATTTCGAAGTTTCATCCATGATTGTCAAATCAATTTTATAATCTGTTGTCAAGTCAACAAAATTGCCATTATGTTCAATTTCACTACTTGATGTAGTTGTCAAACCAAATAAGTTAACTAATTCATTATCAAATAAAACATCCACTAATTTTTCATTTCAATAGAAACCTTCATATTGGTCTTTTAAGTCATTAAGTTCAATCGCAATGTTTAACTTGCTTTTTATTTTAGATAAAACTTCAGAATTACAAAAATTATTAGTATTTTTATTCTCCACTTCTTTTATATAGTTAGATATTTTTTCCAGCGAATCTATTCCTAATTTTTTTAGTTCTTTTCCAATTTTTAAATAGTCATATTTTTCTAAAATATCAATAATTTTCCTAGAGTTTTTTTTATCAGAAACACCGCCATCTTCTGACATGAAGAAATGATCTTCTAATGACTCTTCAAATTCTTCGATTTTCTTTCCATCTACTATTATTTTTCTAATAAATAGATTTCAGATTCTCATATTATTTTCTTTAACATCTTTATCAATATCATTGCATAATTCAAGTACTTTATTATTAGTTGAGTTAGCTTGATTCAATAAATTCTCTTCGGATATTAATGCTTTTATATAACGATTAGATAAATTTTCTTTTGAATAAGGATTTATATTATTTGCCCTATTTCCACTTGACACTTTTATTGCAAAAACATTAGGATTTATTGGACTTAATTTAGCAAATCTATCAAAAACATTATCAATAGCCTCATGTGTTGAAGAGGTTAGCATAATATTCTGATTTTTATATTGATAGTAATCAATTAAAGCTGATATCACTTGAGTTTTTCCAGTTCCTGGAGGACCTTGCAATAAGAATAATGCATCAGAAAAAATTGCTTTTTTAAAGGCCAAAGCTTGTTTTTCGTTCAAATTATATTTAGAGATAAAATTATTAATATCATCAACGGCTTTGCTATTTTCATCTATTTTCACCGTTAATGGCTCAATTAATGATGCTAAAAATGAAGGTTCTTTTATATAACCTTTAAATAAATTTTTAATAGAATTATGTGATCTGGTTATTATTGTCTTTTCGCCAATATTAATAGTTGATAATTGATATCTCTTTCAATTATTATTTTTAAAATAGGGTTCTATTTCAATTGATACATCATCTTTGGTTTTAGGGTCTATTTTTATCGATTTTACTCTTTTAACAAGATAGTTTTCATTATCAATTTTGTTTATCAAATTTTGATATTCTTTTTTAAGTAATTTTTGTTTGCTTATTTCTTCATTCTTGGAATTAATTTTCTTATTTAATTCATTTTGTTTATCTATTAATTTATTTTTTTCATTTATATATTCATAAATTATTTTTTCTTTTTCTTTGATTTTACTTTTAATTTCTTCTTTTTCTTTTTCAATAGTTTTAAGACTTTGTTTTTTTATTAAATCATCAGATAATATAGGTGCTTTTTTTCTAATTGAGATTTTATATTCATCGATTAAATTTTGAATATCTCTTATTCTGCCATTATATGTTTTAATATCTTTGTTAAAGTTATCTACGTTGATACTAATTTCTTGAATTTCTTTATTTATAGCATTAATATTTTCATCAATTTTTTCCACATTTTTATCGAAGTTGTAGCTTTTTATATCTCTTTTTTGTCTATTTTTCAGCTCATTTTTATCTTCTGTTTTTTCTTCGTAAAACTTAAATGTTATTTTAAGCGAATCAAACAAACTTCCCCTTGAATGAATATCTGAAAGATTTCAGTCTTTTTTATGTCCCAAAACATTAAAATTATCTTTTTGAAATAAATATAAATAATTATTATCAAAATTAATAATATTGTCTTTTTCGTTTTGTTTTTTCTCTAAAATAATATCCTTATCTGACAAATTCAAGAAAAATGCAGCGTCAGAATTTTTCATATTGTTATAAAATTCTGAAAATAATCTAAAATATCTCTCAATATCATTCAATTTTAAAGAATCTTCATTTTTCTTAAAAATCGATTTAGTATTTTGCAAAACGCTTTTTATTATTTGTATTGATATTGATTTTGAATTATTACAAGTTGGCGAGTTACATTTGTTATCACTATCACATACAAATTGAATTCCATCAATTTTATTAAGTTTGCTATTAATTTTGCTAATTGCTAAATTATAATTGGAAATATTTATTCTTTGTAACTCGAAATTTATAATTGAGTTCTCAATATTATTCATTTCTCTAGTTATTGTTAACTTGAAAAATAGATTAATAGCGTTGCCATCAACTTCTATACCTTTAATTTTTAAATTTGACAAATCTTTAGTTTGGACTGCAACTAAAAAATTTTCATACTCTTTGTGAGTTAGCTTTTCGTCTTTCGAGATTCTAATAAGTTCGTCATATACGTCATTATCTTCTTTTAAATATACCCTAGAAAGACCACACGTATAAAAATTTAAATTTTCGCCTTCATTAAGAAATTTAAATAGTTTTTTATAATCTAATTTTTCTTTTGTATTTAATTTCTTACTTTCTAATTCTTTTTCTAATTGGTTTAAAATTGTTATTTTTTTGCCGCGAACTTCTCTTTTAGCAAAAGTTAATTGAAAATCTTGTTTTCTCAATACACCGTTAGCATTAATTAATTCTGCATGAGATATATCACATTTATTTAAAATGTTTAATATAAGTTTCATAACGCCCCTTTATATAGTTAAATTATTAGAATTCTTTAATGCTTTTTAATTGTTTAAAATCTTTATCATTAAATAAATAGATTATTGAAAACAACATTTCTATTCGATAGGAAAAAAGCCACTATATTTGTGGCAATATTATTCATTGACTTCCTTTTTTCTTAAATAGATTATAAGAGAGAGAGAGAGAATTCTAAAATTCATAGTATTTTAATTATAAATAAAAACTAGTATTCATATAAAAAAATACTAATTATAATCTAAATTTCTAAGTTTTAATATCAACCATAAAAATGAAATTATTTGTTAAAAATAAAAAATAAGCTTAACTTAATATTTAAAATATTTTATTATAGTTTTGAATAACAATTAAGGATAAATACAATCATAAAAATACTAATTAAAAACTCCTATTACTATTTTTTTTATTTTGATAATCAAGAACAAAGATATCAATAATACAAATTAAAAACATTATTAAATTAAATTAACTATATACATGTTAAAAGTTTAATTTTATTTTATATAACTTATGTTCTTAATTCTTCTGCTTGCTTTGAAATTATTTCTGTATCTTGAATATATATTTTTTCTTTGATAATATATGACTTAACAAACAATGATGTCTTATTAAAGTTATTTTTAAAGTCTTTTAATCACAAATTATAATCATTAGATGGAAAAGGAATAAAAACCGGAAATGTATAAAATTTATCAAAATTATTGAATTCACTAATAAAATGTTCAACAAAAGCTTCGGGCTTAATGATAATTTATGATTACTTGGAAAAAATAACGCCGCTAGCATGGCAATTGATTGACACCATATCCCTTATACATTTATCATAATCATTCAATACATCACTAAAAGAACCATTTTTAAAATAATATTACTTCATGCCTCTTTGAATTTTGCATCTAAAATCATGAAAGGTTTTTGCTTATTATCATTGCTAAAAAACATAATCAGGCAATGTTGTCTGTTTGAATATTCTATCTCCACTGTAATCTATAATTTTAATTTTATATTGAGAAAAAAGAGTATATTCATCAGATTTTAAAAATTCTTCTAAATAAATCTCTCATAAAGTCGGAATGTAAAACAAAATACCTTTTGCTTTATTTAAATTTACTCCATTAAAAACAGATATAGCTTCATTTCTTAAAATTTTTAAACCGTTAAATTGCAACAAAAATGAGCCACCTAACATATATAGTAAAATGTTATAGGTGGTCTTATTATGCATGAAATAGAATTAAACTATTTTCAATTAAATAGAAAACGAAAATTAGATGTTATAACAACATATTCCAATTTAACAAATAAGCGATTATCCTTAAAGGCAAAATGTTCAATATCAACCATAAAAAGATTAAAACAAAAATTAAGAAATCCTAAATTATGCAAAAAAGAGGTTAACTTAGCACATGGCAACCAATGAGGCGATAAAAAAAGATTTACAGTAATGATTTAATTATCAATTATGAAAAAATATGAAAGCAAAAAATTAATTGCTGGAACAAAAAAATAGTTCTTGTAATTCATATTTGTCTTAGCGTTTATTTTATGAAAGAATAACTAATGTAAAAATATCATATAGTCAATTAACAAAAAAACTTACACAAAGCGGATTTCTAAGTGCTTTTGCTCATAAAATACAATAAAAAGAAAAAAACTTTTGTCAAAAAATATATACCTTATAAACCAAATATTTTGTCTAAAGAAAAGATTGCAAAACCAACCATAATCTCAAAAAGAAAATTAGTAAATACGGGATACCGAAAGTAATAATTAGCGATAATAGAATAAATTTTCATAATAGCCTTGAATCTAGCGCTATTTTGTATAATGCAGTCACAAAATTAGCTACTGAATTTATAACAACATCAGTATCTAATGAAAAACCACATATAGAAAGTTTTTAGAGAATTGCACATAATAGAATTCCAATATTTTTAAAAGATAGAAATATTAAAACAAACCAAGACGCTAATAAATATAGACACGAAATTATTGCAATGCTTAATAATATAAAAACAAGAAAATCAATTATCGATTCTGAAAAAAATTAATTTAAAAAACCAAATAGCGCAATTCTTGAGGCTTATTTTGGTTTGCCAATTAAAAGACAAATTTTTAATGGAATTGTAATATCAAAAAATAAAAGTCACATCAAAAAATGATGCAACTTTTATGATCGGCGCAGATCAACAATACTATTTTCACATAAACAATAAAAGATATAAAGCTTTTGAATTAAATGAAAATGACATTCAAATGTATGAGAAAATAGCATATAGTAAAAAGCTTCCTCTTGAAATATCGGTGGTTAAAAAAATTGTGAAACATCAAGAAGCCGGATATTACTACAATCAAATGTTATCTAAAAAAACAGAAATTTTAGAATCTTTTGTTAAAACTGGTCTTATTTCACAAAGAGAAATAGATTTAATGCGATCAATTAATGAAGATTTATAAAAAAATAAGAAGAGATATAAATAAAATTGTAATTTTATAAATTATTGTATTCCTAGTAGAACTATTTTTTTATATTTTTTTATCAGAAATTATGCAAAATGTATAATTAAACAAGTTCAAAATATTAGTGGCTCATTTTTCATGCTAATTAATGACACATTTTCGATATGTCAATATCTAAAGAAATTTATTATAATTATAATACCATGAATAATGCAAAGAAAACTTTAAATGCATTTTCTTTCCCTAATCCTCTTTTAATAAGATTGAGAGAGAGAGAGAGAGCAGACTCTTAATAAATAATTTAACATTAAATTAACACCTAACTATTAGGTGTATTTTTGCGTATTTTCATGGAGAAGGCAAATATATGACACAAAACAAAATAAATATAGATAGTATAACAATTAGAAATTTATTTCAAAATGCTTCTAAAGAACATAATTTTTTAATACCTGAATATCAAAGACCATATTCATGAGGAGAAGAACAAACCGAAAAATTATTCAGTGATTTATGAGAATTTTACAAAATTATACTTAAAGAGCCAAATTCAAAAGAACAGTATTTTTTAGGTTCAATTGTTTTCTTTGAAAACGAAGATGGAAAATGAGAAATTATCGACGGACAACAACGTATAACGACCATTTTTCTACTTTTAAGAGCAATTCTTAAAAAATGTGAGAACACTAATAGTGAAAATACTAAAAATTTAGCAAAAGAAATTGAAGAATGTATTTGACATATTTCAAATGATTATAAAAAAATAATTGATAGAAATTCAATGTCCATTCAAAATGTTTCAGTAATGCAAAGTAATTTAGAAGATTTTGAGAATATCATCAAAAGTGGTGAATATAACAAAAAAAGTAAAAGTAATTATTCAAAAAACTATGCAAAATTAATAGAGTTGATTGAAGAAAAAGCAAAAAATGAAATTGAGGGGATATTTAACTTTTTTAATACCATATTAGAAAAAACCCTTATCTTAACTGTATCTTCGCAATCTCAACAATCTGCTATGACGGTTTTTGAAACTCTTAATAATAGAGGGGTTCCTCTTTCTGATGCCGATATTTTTAAAGCTAAGATATATAACCTATTAAAAGATAAAAATGAAAAAGATAAATTCATAGAACAATGAAAAGAATTAGAATCTGATTGTGTTTCAATGAATAAGACATTAAATGATATTTTTTCATACTATATGTTCTATTTAAGGGCAGAAGAAGGAGATATCGACAGTACCACACCAGGAATAAGAAAATACATATTAAAATATCTAGAACAAAATAACATTGATGATATTTTTAACAAAATGATAGAAACTATTAAAAATATTATTTCATTTCTAAAAATGGTGAATAACTTAAATGAAGAAAAAGACTTAAACTCGAAGATTAAACAACAACTAGATATTATTTTTTCTTTCTCTAATGATTTTGGTAAATACCCAGCTTTAATATATTATTTAAAAAATAAAGACAAAATTGATAATGATGATACAAGTGAATATCTTGAGTTATTAACAAAATTAAGAAATAGAATTGTCACAAGATATTTAGTAATTCCTTCAATAAACGATATTAAACACGGCATTTTGTTACTAAATAAAAGCATAATAAAAGGCCATGAGTTTGATTTTTCTAAATTAGAAAAAAAAGATTCAGATGATGTGATGGAAAAAATCAAAAGTCCAAATGTAAAAATCATAAGCATGATTATAAAAATGTTTGAATATTCACAAAACGATCAAGAAGAGATGGATATATTGCCAGCCAAATGAGAAATAGAACATATTTTACCTAAATCTCATGCACAATTCGATAAAGAAAATAAAGAATTATATGAACAAATTGGAAACATAATTCCTTTAGACAAAAGGCGTAATATTAGAGCTTCTGATGATTGATTTAAGTCTAAAAAAGAGATATATAAAAGGGCGGCAAAATTTAGATCTGCAATACAAATCTCACAACTTGAAAATGATTATTGAACAATAAATGATATCAAAAAAAGAAATGACGAATTAGTTAAAAGATTTAAAGAAATAACAAAGGATTAATATGAATGATGATATTTATAAAAGAACATTAAAAAATATAGAAAAATACATTGAAAAATAAACATAATTAATAGGAGAAATATGAATAATAAAATAAAACTTTATTTTGGTTTATCATTACCCTTTGCCATATTAGCATATATATTGTACTTGGTTTCGACTGGATATTATTATGTGGTAAAAGATGTAGATTTTTCTTTTTTATCAATGTTGATACCAAAAGTATATCCAGACGGAGCAGGAATAACAATATTACTATTTGCAATTTTGTTTAATATTGGATCATTTATCTTGGCTATTTTATTAACATTAGAATTAAAGAAAATTGATTCGATGAAGATAAAAAACAAATATATTCTCTCAAAAATATTTGTATTCACCACACCTTTTTTATCAATATTATTTCTATTGCTTATAGCTTTCTTTGGTATTTTTGTTTTTGCGATATATTTATCAGCCAAAAATCGCACCAAATTAGCCAAAGAAAATTTAAAACTGTTACAAGAAAAAATTAGATTAATAAAAGATGAATCTTTAAGAAAAAAACTAGAAGCCGATGCAGGAAAATCTTATGGGTCTAATATATTTAATGAAACAAAAATGAAGCAAGAATTAAAAGTTATCGAAAAAATAGTAGATGATGAATTAAGAAGACAAAACAATAATGTTTGATAGTATGGTCAAAAAATTACATTGGTTTAACTGGTGTAATTTTTTCATTAGAGAATTAATAAATTACGAATAATTTAAAACCATAAAGTATCATAATTTTAAGTTCTATAAATTGCTGTTAATTCTTAATCAAATCGCAACATTTTTATAGTTTAAAAATGTTTATTAAACTTATGATATTAAATTTATTTTTTAAGCTTTATTCATATTTTGATTGGTTGGTAAACAAAATTTTTTAAACCCACTTTTGCGGACAATAGAATAGAATTAAAAATCTACTTAAAGTATTCAGATAGGTTATTATCCACCTCTTTAATTTCGTTTTTAAACATTGATTTTAAGTGGTTCATTTCTTCTTTTAAACCTGATGTATTTAATTTAAATCTTTCTAAATTTCTAATCAAGTAATTAAACTTGTTCGTAAATGTCGAAACTACTGACTTATGCATTACAACTATCAAACTCAATTTATAAGCCAAATCGTCTCAAACGTCAAGATTTTTACCTAATTAAAATCCTTTGTGAGTTAAAGTTAGATAAATCATTGCTTGCTTTGTAACGATTTTCTGGAGTTTTTAAAAAATATTCACAACTTGAGTTCATACAAAATAAAACTTTTATTTTCTTTGAAAAATTAACTCTATTGCCGTTAGTATCAACTGGGGCATAATATTCGTCTGTGCCTGAATGAGTTTTGTTTTTAAAATGATAATCAACATACCAACCAGGATCGCCTTCAGTTATTTTTCTAAAATAATTTTTATCGCTATTTCTTTTTTAATTTCGGAGATATAGAATTAAAGTAATATATTAATTGGTCTTCAATTTTACTAATTTCTGTTCAATGTTTTATATTCTTTATTTTAAGAAGCATATGGGATAATTTAATTGAGCAGTTTTAAAAGGCTTTTCAACACTACTATTTATTGCATAATAAAATATTGTTTCTGGGGGGCGTGTTATTTAAAATATTTTTTAACGTTTCTTTTAGCTTCTTTTCTAGTTGCTTTATGTGAGTGCTCTATTGCATAGTTCCTTTTTTAAAAAAGTGCGTCTGTAAAGGGTTTTTAAAGACATTATTGAACCCTTTGTTCTATAATAAATTGCCATAGTAACATTTCTAGTTCTATCAGTAGGTTGATCAAAAATAAAAGAACTAAAATCTCTGATTTTTTTAATTTTAGAATCCACAAGATCATCACTAAACTTTTGTCTATTTTTATTTCCTTTATTTTTGTGCGAGACATTAAATGTCCCGCTAAAATTTATAGATTTTTTAATTTTAGAAACTGTAAAACGGCTAACTTCGTGCTTTATGGCGATTTGGTTTATTTTTATTTTTTTCATTAGTTATATCGGTATAAATATCATTTCTTTTTTTCTCAAAATCTGTCAAATTCTGGATTTCTATTTTTTTATATTTCACATTACCTCCTATAATGATTTTAAACTATAGGATGTTGCAAAATAATTGAGAATCCACATAATTAATGAAAAAAGCGCTATTTTTTTTTTTTTTTTGGTTATATAATTAAAAAAATACTAAATTGAAAGGAAAAAAATGAAAAAAAGCAATTTACTTTTTTTAGGATTTTTGCCTGTTTTGGCAACACCAGTTATAGCTCTATCATGTGCAAACCCATCTAACCCTGGTCCCAAAAAACCAGAACATATTGATGAACCAGGCCCCGACAAGCCTGGCGATCAAGGCAACCCTGAAAATAAGTCAAAAGAAAAACAACCCGATAAACATGAGACACCAGATCAAGGAAATAATACTACTCCTCAAATAGTGAATCTCCAAAAGCTCGGTGAAGGAAAGAAAGAAGATGATAATATATCAAATGATAAAAATGCCATTATAAAAAAATTTGAAGAGTTACGTACCTATTATTATGAAATGAGGCGAGAAAAACTTGAAAAGATTTGATTTTTATATTATGATTGAACAACTAGACCTGAAGGAATATATCTACTAACTAGAGAAAAAGTAATTCAAAATAACTTAGAAATTTCCTTCCTTGATATTTTGGGTCATGAAATTGATGAAAAAATTAATAGCAGATTTTCGAAACTTGAAGAAGAAAAAAATATGCATAAAGATGTTGATGAAGAACTTCTTAAAAAAATAAAAGAACTTATAACGGAATTTTCCAAAGAAAAAGGTGATAAGTTAATTGAAGAATTTTCACAAAAAGCAAGAGCCAAAGCAGAAGAAACATGAACTAAGAACCTTGCAAAGCAGGAAGAATTATATAAAAAACTAACTGAGCTCCTAGAAAAAATAGCGCATTCACAGACAAAAGAATATTGAAAGGCAAAAATCAAAGAACTTTATACAGAATTGGCACTAACAGATGAATTATTGCAACAATTAAAATAAAATCATTGAATCACAAAAAAAGTAAATTAAATAATAAAAAAGCAGCCTTGTTAATTTTAAAAAAGGTTGCTTTTAAAGTATTTAATAATTACTCATAATGGCTAAATTTCGTTAAATTGCAACAAAAATTAGCCACCTAACATATATAGTAAGTTATAGGTGGTCTTATTATGCATGAAATAGAATTAAACTATTTTCAATTAAATAGAAAACAAAAATTAGATGTTATAACTACATATTTCAATTTAACAAATAAGCGATTATCCTTAAAGGCAAAATGTTCAATATCAATCATAAAAAGATTAAAACAAAAATTAAGAAATGCTAAATTATGCAAAAAAGAAGTTAACTTAGCACATGGCAATCAATGAAGCGATAGAAAAAAGATTTACAGTAATGATTTAATTATCAATTATGAAAAAATATGAAAGCAA
>NZ_JBSQAW010000012.1:0-6615 GCF_053851555.1 Mycoplasma sp. 3398
TTTTTTTTTTTTTTTGTTTTGGCAAAATTTGTGTCTAATAAGGCAAAAAATAGGTTAGCAAATCATCCTAAATATCACAAAAGCACAAGAAGTTAAACCTAAAATAACTCCTCGTGCTTTATTAGATTGATTATAAATTTCAATATTTTATTTTAGTTTTTTGTCGATCTTGGTTCAAATATAAAGATTGGACCCTTACCCTCTATTCCTTTTAAGAATGAATTGGCAAGATCTGCAAAATCTGTAAAAACCATAGGTTGTTTTTCGCCTTCTGTTTTCTTTAACTCTGGCGACATCATCTGTGGTTTTGAATCTTGTTTAGAATTATCTTTGCCTTCCTCATCATCAGAAATCCAGGGAACATTATGATCAGGCAATTCTTGTCATGGTCTCCCTTCTGATTTGGAAACAATTAAATCCTTATTATTATCATCAATAGAAAAGTCAAAATTTTGATTCTTTCCATCATCTTTTTTAGGGTCATAAGTTTTTTTAACAAAACTCTCTTCGCTTTTTGTTTTAATATTCATATTTTCAGCATTTGTAAAACTTAATTCACCTGGTTCATCATCTTCATCTCAAGGTTCGTTATAGTCTGGTTCATTATTTTGCATTGAAATAACACCTAAATCTGTATAACCATCATCAAGAAAATCAAATCCGTGTTTGCCATCATCCTTAGTTCTGTCGTATTCTTTATATAAATTCTTGTAATAAAAATTATCAATTACATTCTTAATTTCTTCATTAGTTGGGTCACTAAAATCAATTTCAATTTTTGGTGCTTCATTTTTTATATTATTTATAAGATTATTGTTAGTGTTAATTGAATCAACTGAGTCTAGTTTAATAGCATTCTTAATTAATAGATCTTTAATTGGTTTATTTTGTTTTATTAAGTCTGCAAGAACTTCTTTTGAATGATGTTTCTTTAAATCTTCATAAACAATTTTAATATTATCGCCAAACTGTTGATTTTTATCCTTACTTGGAGTTTCTGGTTTCTTTGGTTCTGGGTTTTCTGGTTTCTTTGGTTCAGCTGGTTTTTCTGGTTTTTCTGGATTTGCACATGATAGAGCTATAATTGGTGTTGCCAAAACAGGTAAAAATCCTAGAAAAAGTAATTTGCTTTTTTTCATTTTTCTCCTTAAAATTTTATGAATTCAGGCTATTCCCAAACATTTTTTAATTATGTCTAGAAGAATTGGCGCAAGTCATAATTATAATTTATTTTTTTTTTTTTTTTGTTTTTGGTTAAAAAAGATAATTTAGATTGGTTTGAGAATAAACTATATCTAAACCTATTACTTCAATTTCAATTAAAATTAAGAAGAAAAAATAAAGATAGATATTTAAAAACCATATATTAAGGTACAATTAATAACATAATATTTTTTTATAATTTAATTCTTTCTTCGTCATTAAGGTTTTTAAAATAATTATTTTCTTAATTGATTAATTTCTATCATGTTTATCGGCCTTCGTGATTTACTTAAAGACCATCCACAGGAAATATTTATTTAATTCACTATAGCAAGGTTTAACATTGCCTTTAGATTCTTTTTTCATTTTTTCCTATATGAATTTCTAAAACTTGTTAAATTATTAGTTTTTAATCTATAAATGATTTTTTATTTGTTTCATTGGTTCATCTAATTTAGTAAGATTTGAATAAGTTTAGTTAATAATTAATTTGCTAGAAAAACAAAACAAAAATTAGTATAGTTTTGTACATTATTTTAGCTCAAAGGCAAATTTTGGGACAATTAAGCAAGCTAGGATTGCTAAATAGACAAAAATATATTTAATTATTTTTCAAGAAAGTTAAACTGAGCACAAATACAAAAAACGCAAAAGTAAACATAATCAATGATCCATCTTTTATTTTTGGAAGTAATTTAAAAATTAAATAATTTAAACTAAAAAACCTATGCTAATTAAGTTTAATGCTTTTTGCAACAACCATGCATTGTTATCAATTTAATGTAAGCAAAAAAGCTTTATATTATTACTAATTGCTTTTTTAGTTACTATTAACCCTATTTACCTAGGAAAATAGTGATAATGTAATATAATATTTTTATTAATAAAACCTAATACTAAGGAGAAAATATGCGAAAAATAAGTTGATTTTTCTTAGGTCTTTTACCAACAATAGCAACCGCAGCGGTTGCATTTTCATGTGTAAATACAAAAACACATAATATACCAAACCCAAAACCCAGCCCTGATAAAATATCTGATACTCCTAAGAAAAAACCTAAAGTTAAAGAACAAAAAAATGATTTACAATCAGTTTATGAAACTATTAAAAGTATTCTACCAAAGGATACTCTAAATGATATTAGACATAAAAATAAACATATTAAAAATTTATTGATTGGAAATTTATTACCAAAAGATCTGATCCCTGATCTTCCAAAGGATCAAGACACTAGCTCAAATATTTTGAATGGTTTTAAAGGACCAAAATTTGAAATTGATTTTAGTGATCCAACTAATGAATTAATCAAAAAAACAATTGATAATTTATACTACAAACAATGATATAAATACTATGATAAATCCAAAGATGACGGAAAACAACATGCTTTTGATTTTCCACTAGAAGATGACTATATCGAAAATGAGTTAGATATATTCCCATCAAATGAACCTGAATCAAGCGAACCATGAGAAAACCATGAACCAAATCATAATAGCCCTTGAATTTCTGATGATGAAGAAAGATTGAGTAGTCCTACCACATTAGCAACTAAACTTATTAAATCTCTAAAAGGCGAATCAAATATTATTTATGATATGAATGATAATTTGGTTCCGTTATCTAAACTAAAATCACCTAACAAAAAAAAAATTGGTTGATGAAATTAAAGAAGAATTTAGAAATTTAATTAGTACTGAAACACAAAAAATAAGTCCTGTATATGATAATAAAATTTTTGGAAAAGAAGTATCTAAAACAACTACTGACATTCAAAACTATTTTGATAAATTAATAAATGATAGCACAACCGTTGGTCAAGTGTTGGAACATATTAGTACAGTAAAAAAATATGTCGAAACTGAAATAATGCTAGCAAACATGTATAAACCTTTTGAAGATTTTGGAAATACATTTAGCATTAAAGGAAACAAAATATTAACTCCTACAGTCCTAAAAGGAATTAATTTTAATAAAAATGGACTACTCAATTATCGTGATGATGCATTTAAAACTCTAAGAAAAAGAAATGAATTTAGTGAATGATTGAAGAAACCAGACCATAATTTTTACACTAAAACTAATGGTTATGTGGAAAAAATGCAAAATTTTGTAAACCAAATAAATGAAGCATATCAACTTAAAGTTGAAGCAACTAAACCAGTTTTTCTTTTACAAATAGATGATGAAACTACAAATTATAAAAAAATGTATACTGAACAAGATATTATTAATGCACTCAATAATAAAAGTAAAAATGGTTTAACCAAAGAAAAAGTGAATCAAGCCCTATATGCAACGATATTTAATATCAAAATTAGAAATATTTTTCTAAAAAAAGGTGGAATAATTGATTGAAGAAGTGAAAGCGGTAATAGCACTGTTGAGTTTTTAGGCAAAATTGAGAAAAGAAATAACAAAGATAAACTAGTCGTTTATGTGGCTTATAAATTTAACAACAATGAAAAGGACAATCGTTTCAAAATTACATTTACAAACCATTCAAAACAACAAAGCTATATTGAATTTAAAAAACAATAATTTAACACTAGCAACGCTTGCTAGTGTTTTTTTATCAAAACATAAAGATAAACTATACAAAATTGAAGGGTCACATATCGATTATTAAAACTTAGTTATTTTGATAAAATTTATATATTATTTTTATATTTAAAGAGGTTTATAAATTTATGGATAAAAATGAGTTATTCAAACAAAGATTAATTAAATACATGGAAATTGAGGCTATGTCGCGTTATGAAGAGCCTGTGGTTAATGAGTTGAAAAAATCACTAGGAAATAAAAAATTTGAGATTAGTAGAGATAACCTTGGATCAGTTATATTTAGAAAGAAATCAAAAAATCCTAATGCACCAAAAGTTATGATTGCTGCACATATGGATGAAGTAGGGTTTCTAGTTAGAAACATAGATAAAAAGGGACAACTTTATTTATCTCCTGTTGGAGGTATTTGACCATCAACAGTAATTGGGACAAAGGCAAAATTAGTAACAGAGGAAGGCAAAACCTTTAATGGCGTTTTTGGCCACACAAGCATACACATTATGCAAGAAAATGAAATTTCAAAAGCAATTTCTAATAATGAAATTTATGCTGATTTTGGTTTTAAATCAGATGAAGATGCTAAAGAACAAGGAGTTGGCGTAGGTGACTTAGTATACATGTCAGGTGAAACTATACTATTTAATGATCCTAATTTATTGGGTGGAAAAGCAATGGATAATAGAGCTGGTATAACTGTTCTAGAATACGTTGCTAATGCCATCAACGATAAAGATCTTGATGTTGATCTCTACTTAGTTGGCACAGTGCAAGAAGAGGTAGGAACAAGAGGGGCTAGAACCAGTGTTTCATTAATTAAGCCAAACATAGCAATTGCTCTTGATACATGCGCATCACATGACACCCCTAACACAATCCCAGGAAATACTTTATTATACAAGGGTGCTGCTCTAAGAATAAAGGATCGTGGTACAATGATGGACCCAAAATTAGTTAAAGAATTTCAAAACATATCAAAAAAATATAACATACCTACATATAAATTTGTTGCAATGGGAGGAGGAACAGATGCTCATGAACTTCAATTTGCTCATGGTGGTGCGGCAACTCTAACCATTTCTTTACCACAAAGATATTTACATAGTCCTATAGGTGTTTGTGCAATTTCAGACTTAATTGCTGCCGGAGATTTATTAATTAATTTTCTTCAAGACTTTAATTTAGAAAAATGAGAAGATATCAAATACAAGTAAGAAATATCAAAAGCACATAAATAAAATCGTGTTTAAACTAGTAATATAGTAAATTTTGCGCAAATTTATCTCCTGCTTACTTTTTGAGTAAAAGATTTTAGAATAGCAATCACACAAATCTAAATTCATTAGACAAAAATAACCGGAATTATCAAGCACGTCTTGATAATTTTTCTTATTTATTTCATAAGAAATTATTTTGCTTTCTTCATCCACTTTAAAATCAAAATAATTTCCATATGTTCTATAAATATCTTCATTTAAGTATTTAATATTTTCAAGTTGTTTTGATAATATATTTAAAACCGTATTATATTTTTCAACTTCTAATGATGCTTTTTTGTTCATTATAAAACATATAAATGAAATACTTGCTTGTTGAATTTGTAAAAGCTTGCTCGTATGTTTTTCAAGCAAAAACTTTATGTTCAAAAATTAAATTTTCAGCATTTTTATATATTTTATGTTTGTTTTTATTTAATAAATTACTTAATCTTTTGTTATAAGTTTCTGCCATAATTATAAGGTCAATGTTTTCAGAAGTAATATTTTCAATATTGTCTTTTGAAAAATAACCGCGATCCAATACTAAAGTTGCTGATTTATAACACAAATTTAAAACTTTATCAATCATTTTTTTGTAGTAACTTCCATTAGTAACTGATTTGGGATATAAATCATAAAAAATTGGTAACCCTGTCTTTTGATCTAAACAATACGATAAGTTTATTTGTGGCAGACCTTCATCAACCTTTGGCTTTCCATATTCAGCATGTTTCATGTTTTTTTAACTTATTTTAAAGTTCATTGAATCAACAGATAAATATACGCCATTCGAATATTCTAAATATGTTCTTAATTGTTTTGATCATCTATAATTAAATTCAAGTATATTTTTGCTGTTATATCTTTATGCAAAAGCGTTGATATCGTTGAGTTTGAAGAAATTGAAAATAAACCAGAAAAATTTTTATATGCTCACTTTTCAAATAATTGCGAAACCATAGATTCTTCATCAATATAATAGGATGCCAATGCCTTTATTAATTCGCTTTTTGTGTTAAAAATATTTTTTAATTGTTCATCTATATACAAATCTTTAAAAATTTTAGTTATTGCCAAATATTGCCCGATAGAAACAACAAATGATATTTTTTTATCATCTTCTATGATTGTTATTTTTGTCTCCAGAAAAATTAAAAAATACTCATCATTTAGTATTAATAAGTTGCCATTTTTTTGGATCTATTTTCCTAATATTAACTCTCTTATCGATATTATATTTTTTATCTTTTTTATATTCTGTTCCTGCGAGATAATATACATATTTATTATCGCCTTTTCTAATGATTTTAACCTTTTTAGGAATCTTTACTCTTTGATCTTTTATTATCATTTTTACATCATTTTATTTAGTTTATTTATAACTAAATAAAAATACTTTTCGAACTAAAAATGTAAAAAAATGCTGATTTTTTCAAATTTAATTCTTTTTTGTTTTTTGCTTGAGTTTTATAAAATAATTTACAAAATTACTTCAAGTTTAGGGCAAAAGTATAATAAAAAAAGCCAATACTGGCTTTTTGTTCCCTGAAAACTGAATATCGACTTTTTTTGTTTTAGATAACTTCTATA
>NZ_JBSQAW010000013.1:0-5526 GCF_053851555.1 Mycoplasma sp. 3398
ATCAAGAGCTTTTTTGGCAACAACCTCAGCTGCCGTTATTTTTTTATTAGCATCAATAATTTTGGCATCAGTTAGTTTAGTAGTTTTATTAGCTGCTGCTTGTGCTGAACTAATCGCATTTGTAAGTGCCTCTGTTGAACTTTTTAATGCTGGTTCCTTAGCCATCTCGGTTTTTGTAGCATTCGCTTTGGTAAGAGTCGCTTCTAATTTAGCAATTTCAGCATCAGTATTCTTATTTGCGGCTACTCTTTGTGTTTCGGCATTTGTTGTTGCCTGTTCTAAGGCTTTAGTCTTATCTGAAATGCTTTTAATTGGGTCAATATTTTCTTTGGATTTATTTGTATTAATTATTTGTTGCAATTGACTAATTATGGTGCCTAAATTTGCGTGGTTTGGATCTTGTCTTAATGAATTTAATTTTTCTTGTGCATCTCTGAGTTTTTGGTCATGTTGAGCTTGCGCAGCATGAAGTCTATCATTAAAATCATTTATTGCACGGTTTGCTTCATTTTTTAAGTTATCAATTACTTGTTTTTGCTGAATATATTTACTTTGATCATTATCATTAATAATTCTTTCTGTTTCTCTAATAGCTTCTTCTAAGCGCCCTTTAAGTTTGACCATTTCAGGGTCACGAGTAATAATACGCTTTGCAACACCATTTATTTGATTTTTAGCATTTATTAGATTTTGTCTATTTCTTGCAACAATCTGGGTATCTTTTTGAACTTTATCTCTTTTGGCTTTTTCAAGTGCATCATGAAGTTTTGACTTAAGTTGTTCTAAATCGTGTTTTGTTTTAGAATTAATATTTGCTTTATCATTCTTATTATAAGCATTTAAAACACGTTCTAATTCAGTCTTAATTTGATTATAATCACTATTATTAGATAAAATTTGGGTTATATATTGTTGAACATCATTAGCGTTTGTCTGAATTTCGTTTATTAATATTGATTTTTGAGCATTGATATTATCAAGTGCGGATTTTGCAACTTTTTCGGCATTAGCAAGTACCTTATTAGCTTCTTTTATTTGAGCATCAGTTGCATTTTTACTTGCGTTTTTAATATTTTTAGCTGTATTAATTGCTTGTTGCAAGGTTTGTTTTTGACTATCTAATTCTGGCTCATTATCCATCGCGGTTTTAGTTGTATCAGCATTTTGGATTGTTTTTTCAAACTCAGTAAGTTCGTTATTGGTTTTTTGATTTGCAGTGGTTTTTTCTGTTTCGGCAGTTTGAATAGCATTTTGCAATGTTTTTGTTTTATTGCCTATATTTACAATGCTGTCATTATCATTAATGCTTTTATTGTTATCAATAACTGATTGTAATTTTTTAATTACATTAGTTAAGTTTGCAGAGTTCTTGTCTTGATTTAATTGAGTTATTTTAGCTTCTGCTTCTTTAACTTTTTTATTATGTTCAGTTTTTGCGTGTTGCAATTTAGCTTCAAATTGCTTCTTCTTTTGTTCAGCTTCAGTTTTTAAATCTTCTAATTTTTGTTTTTGAGTAACATAATTACTTGCTTGATTATTATCAAGAATTGTTTTTGTTTCTTTTATTGCTTCATCAAGTTTTGCTTTAAGTGTTGTCATTTCATTATCATGACTAGTAATTGAATTTGAAATACCTTGCAATGTATCTCTAGCTTGTGTAAGCGATTGTTTATTAGCTTCTTTGATATCATTATCTTTTTTATTTTTATTTTGTTGTGCCTCATTTAATGCATTGCTCAATTCAAGTAATGTACTTTCAAGTTCATTTTTAGCCTTTGAATTTAACGCATTTTTATCTTTGTATTTATTATGAGTTGTATCTAATTTATCTTTGATTTCTTTGTATTCAGGATGGTTTTTTAATGTATTTAAAAAATTTGAAACATCATCAATTTTTTGTGAAATTTGATTTATTAAAGTTGTTTTTTCAGTATTTATATTTTTGAGAGCTTCTTTTGCTGCATTGTCAGCCTGAGTTAATGTTTGAATTGCACTTTCTATTTGAGTATCAGCTAATTTTTGATTATTATCTTTTGCTTTTTGAGCAACTCTTATAGCTTCACTTAATGTATCCTTAGCACTATTTAGAGCAGCTTCTTTTGACATCATATCTCTTGTGTTATTTGCCGCTGATATTGCACTATTTAATCTATCAAGAAGATCTTGGGTTTTTTTGTCTGCCTGAGTCTTGGCTTGATCTGCATTTTGCATTGCGTGTTGAAGAGAATCTTTTTTGTTGTTAATATCCTTAATTGCATCATTAATATTAGCGTTTTGATTATTGTTAATTTGTTGTTGCAAAGTATTAATTACATCAGTTAGGTTCGCTACATTTGAATCGCTTCTTAGATTATTTAATTTTTCTTGAGCTTCTCTTAATTTTTGGTCATAGTCATCTTTTGCTTGTTTTGCTCTGGCGTCAAATGATGTTTTTTCTTTTTCAGATTTTTCTTTTAAATCATCAAGTTTCTTCTTTTGTTCAACAAATTTATCTGTTTGATCTTGGGAAATTGTACTTTCAGCTTCATTAATTGCGTCGTTTATTTTTTTCTTGAGGTCTAACATTTCCTTATCATTGCTTGTTATTGAATCGACAAATGTCTTTAAATTATCTTTTGTGGTTGTTAATTCTTGTTTATTAAGAGCATTTATGTCATTATCTTTTTTAGCTTTGTCTACCTTAGCATCGGATAATTTTTTATTTAGATCCTCTAATATTTTATCTAATTCGGCTTTTGTTTTAGAATCAAGCTTATTCTTATTATTGCTATTGAAATTATCTAATTCTGTTTTTAATTTATTTTTAATTTCATCATATTGATTTCCATTTAGGTTATTTTTGTAATCCTCAATTTCCTTGGCTTTTTGGTTTATTTGCGTCTTGATTGAGTCTTTTTGGCTATTTATGTCTGTTATAGCTTGTTCTGCTGCTGTTTTTGCTTCTAATAAGGTTTTATTTGCATTTTCTATATCTTTATCATCCAGTTTAGGTGTGTGATTTTTTATACCCTCAGCTGTTTTGATTGCTTCACTTAATTTATTTTTAGCATCCAATAATAAAGGTTCAGAATTCATTGAATTTAGCGTAGTTTTTGATTCATTAATTGTATTTCCTAATTTTGCTAAATTTGCTTCAGTTTTCTGATTTGCAACAGTTTTTTCTTTTTCGGCTGTTTTTATTGCTTGGTCTAAATTATCCTTTTTAATAGTAAATGATGAAATCGGGTCTCTGTCTTGGGCATTGTTATTTTGATTTATTGTGTTTTGCAAATTTTGAATTACAGTATTTAGATTTGCTGAGTTTGCATCATTTTGTAATTTAGATACTTTATTATTGGCTTCTTGTAGCTTTTGTCTATATGCGTCTCTTTCGGTATTTAATTTTTTAGTAAAGTCACTTATCTTTTTATCTGCTTCAGTTTTTAAACTTTCGATTTTTGAAATTTGCGATATATATTTATTAAATTCGTTTTTGCTAATTATACCCTCAGTCTCAGCCACGGTTGTATTAATTTCTTGTTTTAGTTTTGTCATTTCAGGATCACGACTTGTGATGCTATTACCAACGCTTTTAAGGGCTTCTTTTATTTTTGTTAGCTTTTGCTTATTTTGTTCTCTAATTTCTAAGTCTTTTTGTTGTTTTTTATTCTTAATGTCTTGTAGTTGTGAATCTAATTTAGATAGTAAATCGGTAAGTTGTTGTTTTGTTTTATTTGATAAGCTATTTTTTTCATTATTTACATAATCATTTAAGTGTTTTTCTAATTCGTTTTTTATATTTGCAAAATCATTTCCTGCTAAATCAGTATTTATATAATCACGAATTTCTGTTTCTTTTTGATTAAGTTGATTTTTAATTTGGTCTTTTTGATCATTTATCTTTTTAATTTCTTGTTTGGCAATATTTTCTGCTTGTAGTAATGTTTTTTTGGCTTCATCGATTTCGTTATTTGCTAATTTTGGAGTTTGATTTTTTGCTGTTTGTGCTATTGCGATTGCTTGCTCTAAGTTAGTTTGGGCACTACTTAATAATGGCTCAGAAGTCATTGAGTCTTTTGTAGCACTAACATCTGTTATTGCTTTTTGTAGTTGTGCTAAATGCTCGTTAGTTTTTTGTGCCTCAGCATTTTTTTTGTTTTCTGCAGTTTCTATTGCTTTTTGTAATTGATCTTTTTTATTATTAATTTCTGATAGTGATAGATTATCATCGATTGTTTGATTATCTGCAATTGCTTGTTGCAGTTCTTGAATGACATCATTTAAGTTAGCAGCATTTTCATCTGCTTGAAGCTGTGAGATTTTATTTCTTACGTCAAGAATTTTTTGCGCATGAGCTTCTTTGGTTTTTTGTAATTCCTTAGCAAAATCTGTTTTTGTGGTTTCTGCTTTTTTACTTAGGTTTTCTAGTTTTTCTTTTTGACTAACGTATTTATCTGATTCTTCATTTGTAATGATTGCTTCTGATTCGCTGATTGCTTGGTTAAGTTCGTCTCTTAAAGCAGTCATTTTTGGATCTTTGCTTGTTATTGAATTTGAAACATTTGCTAATGCTTCTTTTGCTTCTGCTAGAGCTTGCTTATTTTTAGCTCTTATTTCCGCATCTTTTTCGTCTTTCTTTTGTTTAGCAGAATCAAGATGCATATTCATTTGCGTTACTAAATCATCTAGTTGCTGTCTAGTTTTTTGTCCTAGAAGATTTTTATCATTTGCCTCATAAGATTTTAAAAAGGCATCTAGATCATTTTTAATAGCTTTGTATTCAGGTTTCATTAAAACATTGTTAATATAATTTTGAATTTCAACTTCTTTTTGAGCAATATTTGTTCTGATACCATCTTTTTGTTTATTTGCTTTATTGATGGCATCATTTGCTACATCCTCTGCTTGCTTTAGTGTATCTTGAGCTTGTTTTATAGCGTTATTAGTTAACTTCGGACTTTGCATATGTGAAGTTCTAGCAACTTCAATTGCTTTTTCTAACACTGTTTTTTGTGTATCTAAATCTGGTTCTTGCTCCATTGTGTTTTTAATTTGTTCAGCATTTTCGATTTCTTGATTTAGTTTGTCAAGAGCAGCTTGTGTAATAGCATCAGCTTTTTCTTTTTCTGTATTATAAAAACTTGCTAAACCATTAAGTTCAGCTGTTGCAGCATCAATATTTTTTAAAGGACCGTTTTCATCAATAACATCATTTTGACTAATCTTTTCTTTGATTTTAGTAATGATGTCAGCATAGTTAGCGCTATTAGGATCACTTTTTGCTTGTTCCAGAACGCTATTAGCACTTTCTTTAGCCTGGTTAAATCTACTTTTTGCTTCTGTTAATTTTTGTTCAAAATCAATAATTTTTTGTTCTGCGCTTTGCTTTAGATTATCAATAGTTTGTTTTTCTTGAGTATATTTATCTGTTTGCTCTTTTGCGATTATTTCACGTGCTTTTTGGATTTCAACATCTAAGTTGTGCTTTAGTTGCATCATTTCGTCATCATTACTTTTGATGCTATCTTTTATAGCCTCAAGTTGGTT
>NZ_JBSQAW010000014.1:0-4666 GCF_053851555.1 Mycoplasma sp. 3398
TGCTTTTCCATCAATAAGATTTAAGGAATTCACTAACGCTTGAGAACAGGAAAGGCTGGGGAATTTATTGAATTATATTAGGCCTGATAATTTTTATACAAAATATGATGAAATACCAGAATCTGGGAAAAATCCGGTTTTAACAGCTAATAAATCATTTATTTTAGGCTATTCAAATGAAGCAAATACTTTTGATAAGGAATGTATTATTTTTGATGATTTTACTCAAGATTTTAAATATGTTAATTTTCCTTTTTTAGTTAAATCGAGTGCTATTAAAATACTAATTAATAAAAATACAATGTTTGATGTTTACTCCTTATTTTTAATTATGTTAAGTGTAAAACTTGAAAATTTTGGGCATGCTAGACACTACATTAATTTTGTTCAAAATAAAAATATTATATTATGTGGTTTTCATGAAATGAAAAAGATAAGAGAAATTTTTAACAACATAAACACCCTCATCACCCTTCATCAGCGTGGGCATAATTGGGGGAGAGATGAGAAAAAAATCAGAAATTTTATTTTATAAATATTTTCAAAATTGAATTTTTGTATATAAAAAAGGTTCTATAAGAAACGTTAGTTTTAAAAAATACGAGTTATCATTAGATTGAATAATTAAATTGGTGCCTGAGTTAAGATTGTGCGATATAGATAGAATGGAATACCAAAAAATATTGAATGATTATGCTACTTATCATGAAAAACAAACAACAATGGATTTTCACCACCATTTAAAAAGCGCATTATTAGATGCATTTGATGAAGGTTTAATAGATAATGATCCTACTAGAAAGGTTGTTATAAAGGGTAAACCACCTAAAAAGAAAGCACAGAAGTTTTTAAGTCAATTTGAGCTTCAATTGCTCCTAAAAACCTTGAAATTAAACGAAAAAATTAATTGTGATTGATTGTTGCTTTTAATAGCGAAAACTGGCTTGCGGTTTTCGGAAGCTATAGCAATCACGCCGGAAGACTTTGATTTTTCAAAACAAACATTGAATATAACTAAGACATGAAATTATAAAGAAAATGGTGGTTTTTTACCTACCAAAAATAAAACTTCGGTTAGAAAAATTCCATTAGATTGAATGACTATTTCACAGTTCTCGAGTCTTGTTAAGGACTTGCCAGGTGATAAACCTATATTTATCTTTAAGAAAAAAATTTATAATTCTACTATTAATGATACACTTAGCAGAAGATGCAAAACAGCAAATGTTCCTATCATAACTATTCACGGTTTAAGACATACTCATGCATCATTATTGTTGTACGCCGGGGTATCGATTGCTTCTGTTGCTAAAAGGCTTGGTCATTCTAGTATGAACACAACTGAGAGAATATATTTGCATATTATTAACGAGTTAGAGAATAAAGATATCGATGTTGTTATGCGTTCAATATCGAGTTTAAACTAAAATATATCAATGCCCACACTAAAAAATAGAACCAAATAGGTTCTATTTTTTTCCTTGTATTGCTTTATAAGATCAATAATTAGGGGTCTTAGCTTATATTTAGGGCCGTCCGGGGATTTAACAAGCGGTCAAATATAAGCTTCAAAATTATTGTTTTTATTAATGTCTTCTTTAATATCTATATAGCAATTATTTACGAATTCTTCAATTTTTTCTTTTTCGAGTCCATATATCGCTAATTTATCAAGATTTTTTTGTAGTTCTTCTTGTTTTTTTTGTTTTCAAAAGTCATTTAAACCAGGTTTATTATTATCGGGAAGATTACATCATTCCTTAATTCATTCGGGATTTTTAATATAATACTTGCTTAAAACATGAGGTATCGATTTGCAAGTTCTTAATTCTAATTCAAGATTTGTGAAAAAATTTTTATCATAAAGTTCTTGCTTTTTATTGTTTTGAATATCTTTTAGAATTTCAGTATTATAAAATCTAAGCTCATCATCCGAATCATTAAAAGTTGCTAATGAATTAAGATTGGTTAAAATAACATCAATTTCATATATTTTCACATCAATTCTTTCGGATATTTCTTTATCAAAGGACATCAATTTTTCATTTTCTTCTCATTTAAAACTCAATAAGTTTAATGAATTTATTAAGCGTTTAATTTCGCACAAATGATTATAAGCCTTTTTAAGATTTTTAACTTTGTTTATATCATCAGTGTCAAATGATTCAATATTTTCAAATCAGTTAATGCCTAATTCTTTGAATAATTTTTCAACTTCTTTATATTCTTCATTTGCATATTTTACTATAGATGATGTATCGGAAACTGTGATTATTGTTAAATCCTCATAAGCATATTTTCTAAATGCATCCTCAACATTTTTCTTCATGTGATATGGAAATTTGTAAAAATGTGCTCTACCAAATTCTTTATGAATATTATATTTTCTATTAGTTCGCGAAACACTTTGGACTAAATTTTGTGATTCTTGTTGTTTATCAAAATATACTGTTTGAATATATTTTGAATCAAAGCCGGTTAACATCTGATTTACTACAATTAACAAGTTTATAGTTTTTGAATCATCATCTTGATTCATATTGATTCTTTTTAGTCTTTGCGAAATGTCTTTTTTGAATAGTTCGTGTTCATCATTTTGGTTAATAATTTTAAAATCGAAGTCTTGTTCGTATTTTTTATATATTTCTTTAAATGCTTCTTCAAGCTTTTCAAGTTTTTGTGGAGACTCATCACTATCTAATGATCTTGTAAATAAAGCGGTGAATTTAAAATTACGTTTTTCATCTTTTATATCAAGATCATTTATATGTTTATTAAATATACGGAAATATTTTATTGCATCTTCAATACTTGAAGTGGCCAAAATTGAAGAAAAATTATATTTAAAATCATTAGATTTCGCCAAATTATATCAATCGTCTAAAATGCTTTCAACTACAAGATTTTTATATAAATCGCTTTCATAAATATAGTTAATCTCATCTTCTAATTCAATTAGTTTATCCAAATTATCTGATTTTTCATTAAATTCTTCTAATTTTTTAGTAACTTCATATGGAGCATCATTTTTTAAAGAAAGAAGCTCTTGTTTTAATGTTTCATTTTTAATGGAATTTAATTTTTCAGTACAAAATTTTTTATTATGTTCAATATTGCAATTAAATGCTCACTTATATAAATCTTCAAATATATTATATTTACAACTAAATTTTAGAACCTTTTCTTGTACTATAGCATCCCCTAGAGTATAGCTATGTAATTTTTCGCCAAAAATATCATATGTATTAGGTGTTTCATCAAAAATAGGGGTTCCAGTAAAACCGAAAATTATGGTTTTTTTCTTAAAGGTATTTTTAATTTTGCTCATCATTGAGCCGAATGTACTACGGTGGGCTTCATCAAAGATTAAGACAATTCTTTTTTTATCAAGAATATTTTTATGATCTTCATTTATACGATCTAATTTCTGAATTGAAGTTACAATGATTGGTTGATCTTCGTTTTTTCTTGTCTTATTTTGTAAATCTCTTGTACTAGAAACATCAGTAACCTTTTTATCATGTTTTACAAACTCATTATAGGTTTGATCCACTAATTCAATTCTATCAGCTACAAATATTACTAAATCAGCAAGATTATGCTCAATTATTAATGAACTAGTCTTAAAGCTAGTGAAGGTTTTTCCTGAACCTGTAGCATGTCAAATGAATCCCCCTTTAATAGGTTCATCATTTTCTGCTAAAAAAAGATCCGTTTTTCTAATTTTATCAAGAATTTTCTTAACAGCATAGTATTGGTAACTTCTTAAAATTTTTAGCTCATCGCCGTCCGGAATAGTGTAGTCACAAATTAATTCTAATGACATTGGAATAGATAAAAAGTTTTTAACGACATCAACTCAATTATTAATCTCATTTTTATTAGTCTCATCATACCAATTAATAAATTTTAATTCTCTATTTCTTGGCGAATATTCCATTTTTAGTGGATTCATTGCAACTACTATATGAATGAATTTAAAGATACCATTATAAATGCTTTTTGTTGCTTCATTATAATTTATTAATTGATTTTTTGCATTAATAATACTTTTATCTTTATTTTTTAATTCAATATGAATAAGTGGTATTCCATTTATTAATAAGAAAATATCGCTTCTTTTTTGGTCGTTATTAGCATTATTAATTGTAACTTGTCTTGCAATTTGAAAATAATTTTTACCACCGTCATTATTTAGTTGTTCCTTATGAATTAAGGTTAAAGGGATTATTTTTTGTTCTCTTTTTAATTGCAATCCTTGATTTGGTTTTATAATGTTTCTATTAACTTGAGCAATATTTTGTTGAGATTGTATTTCATTTATTAATAGATCTAATTCTTTTTCAGTGATTGGTTTACCGTCAAGTTTATCCACATTGTTATGGTTTAAGATACGCAATCAATTTAACTTTAAATCATGTTCGCTAACATTATTTAATTCATTATCAATATTTAATTGACCAAAACCTTGATTTTTTCAACCATTATCTAATAAAAGCTTTACAACATTTTCTTCGAATTCGGCTTCATTTTTGAAATTTTCATTGTTAAAATTAAGTTTTGACATATTGCTCCTATACAAACATCTTTTCTAATAAGGTTTTTTTGATATTTTCTAAGGCATTTAACTTACGCTGATGAAGGGTGATGAGGGTGTTAAAAAAAT
>NZ_JBSQAW010000015.1:0-2497 GCF_053851555.1 Mycoplasma sp. 3398
ATAACTCAACAAATAGTATTAAAAACCTTGATACTATTAAAACTGATGCAGAAAAGCAAAAGGAAAAAGAGATAAAACAAAAAGCTGAAATTCAAGCTAAAAAACAAGAATTAATCGAACAAATTAAAAAATTACCTAATTCTCCTGATAAAAAGAATCTTTTAGATAAGGTAGAATTATCAAAAACTGAACCAGAATTTTCGGCTATCAAATCAGAAATTAAAATTATTTCTAGAAAAATAGAATTAAGAAAAGAGGTTGACAAATTAGCACTATTTGATTTGTCTAATAATAGAGGTGGATTACCTAGTGAATTTAGACCCGAAGCTAGCGAAGTGACAAAATATAATCTAAAAGATCTTTATAAGCTGATAACTAACGCTTCATCTAATGATGAGCTAAATACAATAAATACTAAAATAATGCAGCAAAGAAATGCAGAGTTAGATGATTTAAAGAAAACCATACTAGAGTCACATGGCAATGATGATAGAGAAAATAGCGCTATGAAATTATCATTAAATCAATCATTGTCTATTACTGTAAATAACAAGGCAATGGATGCTTCTGGAACATTAACTGAACAGTACACTAGAGAATATTATGCTTTGGATTCAGAAATCAGATCTGCTGATACAATCGAAAAATATAAATCTATAAAAATCAAGGTAGAAAAATTCATAGCTAAATATGAATCTAAAGAAGGTAAAAAATGGTTGCCATTCTTTAAAAAAAGAGTTGATTCAAATTACAAAAAACACCCGGCCGATGCGGGTCCATATAATGTTACAATTCCTCAAAGTTCATGAACATATATAATATACGAATTTGAAAAACAAGATATTGATAGAATACATGCTATCAAGATCGAAAATCAAGCGTTATTTAATGTCTACTACAAATATAGAAGAAATGTTAAATTAAACTATGAGTTTCTAAAATTAATAGCTAGAGTAAAAGATGCTGGAATAGTTGACGATTCGACACGATATAGTCTAGAGCAATTAAAAACTAATTTTGAAGGTGTTATAAATGCAGAAGATAAGAGTAAAATTATTTTAGAATCAAATAAACAATTATTCGGTACATACGATGTTTCTGAATGATGAAAAAAAACGTCACAAATTAGTTTCTTAAACTGATGAGCAAAAAAAATAGCCGACGCTCCAGAAAGCTTGATTAGTCAAGAGGAAAAATATGAATTATTAGATAAAATAGCTTTAAATACAGACTCAACAGATAAAGCATTTTTAGAGGAATGGGAAAAATTCAAAGATAGATTCTACAGTAGTAGTCTAATTGGCCCTGGTGAATTAGATAACGATGGCTATCCAAAAAATGCTAAACCTTATATTTGAAGATAAAAAATATCAAAGTAATGTAGAAATTTTTATGTATATTCTCTTGTATAAATATTTTAAATCTTAAACTTTTACTGGTTTTTATAACTAAAATAAAATAAGGGGGAAATGCTGATTTATTAAAAAAATCAGCATTTTTTACTTTTTTTGACCTCAAATATATAATAATTTAGTTATAAATAATCTAAAGAAAATGATACTAAAAGATCAAAGAGTTCAAATGCCTAAAAATGTCAAAATCATTAGAAAAGATGATAATAAATATGTATCTTATTAGAAGATGATAAAAAAAATCATCCGTTGTTTCTATCGGCAACATTTGACAATAACTAAAATTTTTAAAGTTTTATATAGATGAACAATTGAAAAATATTTTTAACAAAAAAGCGAATTAATAAAGGCATTGGCATCATATTATATTGATGAAGAATCTATGGTTTCGCAATTATTTGAAAAGTGAGCATATAAAAATTTTTCTGGTTTGTTTTCAATTCCTTCAAGCTCAATGATATCAATGCTTTTGCACAAAGATATAACAACAAAAAAATACTTGAATTTAATTATAGATGATCAAAACAATCAAGAACATATTTAGAATAATTCGGATGACGCATATTTATCTGTCGATTCAACGAACTTTAATATAAGCTCAAAAAACATGAAATATGCTGAATATGAAAAGCCAAATGTTGATGAAGGACTGCTACAAATAAACTTATCTTATTGTTTAGATCAAAAGACTGAATTACCTTTTTTTATGATTTATATCCCAAATCAGTTATTGATGTAAGTTACTACAAAAAAAATGATTGATAAAGTTTTAAATTTGTGTTATAAATCAGTAACTTTAGTATTGGATCGTGGTTATTTTTCAAAAGACAATATTCAAAATATTGCTTCTGAAAACAATGACTTTATAATTATGGCAAAAACTTATAACAAAAGATTAAGTAATTTATTAAATATCGATGAAGATTTCATTAAATCAAACATGAAAAAATCAATTTAAACTTGTTTTAGTTATAAAAACAACTAAAAGTTTAAGTTAAAAATAAAAGTCACATCAAAAAATGATGTAACTTTTATGATCGGTGCAGATCAACAATACTATTTTCACATAAACAATAAAAGATATA
>NZ_JBSQAW010000016.1:0-2167 GCF_053851555.1 Mycoplasma sp. 3398
GCATCATTTCGTCATCATTACTTTTGATGCTATCTTTTATAGCCTCAAGTTGGTTGGTTGATAATGAAAGCTGTTCTTTATTTTGCGTATTTGAAAGCAGTTGTTTTGCATTATCTAGTGCGCTTGTGATATTAGATAATTTTTGTTGTAATTCTTGGATAGTATTGTTATAACTTGGATAATTATTGTCTTTGACTAATTTTAGCGATTCTAATAATGGGGTTGTTATTTGAGGATATTCATCTTTATTTGCATTAGCAAAATCGGTTATTTCAGCAATCTTGTTATTAATTTTTTCGATTTCTTCATCTTTATTAGAATTAATTTGGATAATTTTTGTTTCCGCTTTTCGATTTTTATCCTTAAAATCTTCAACTAATTGTTTTAATTCATCAATAGCATCCCTATTGGTTGGATCTTGGGTTTTGGTTATTAAATCTTTTAGATCTTGTTTTTCAGGATTATATTCATCGGTTGGCATTTGCGATACAAAGTCATTTGCTTTTTTAACTAATTCATCCAATTTGGTATTTAATTCGCTAAATTTTTTATTGATTTCTTCTTTTTCTTTAGGTATTTTATCAACTATTTTTTTTAGATTAACTTTAACATCATCTAATCTCGCGACACCAAAATCGCTAACATTTGGCTCAATGTTAGTATTATAATCTTCTAAAACTTTGTCTAATTCCTTGATTAATGTCTTATATTTTTCGGAATTTTCATTTTTTAGCCCATTTTGAGCACCAATTAGTTCATTCTTTTTGTTAATAATGTCTTTTTTTAATTCGATAATTTCTTCAATTATTTTCTTGCGTTCATCTTCATCAGCATCACGGAATCTTTTAGCCTCTTTAATTGCTTTATTTAGCTCGTTAAGTTTTTCAAGAACATTGTAACTATTTGAGTTAGCATTGCTATTTGTTTCTTCGGCCGAATTTATTCTTGATTGTAGATCCTTTTTAGAAACATGATAAGTTCCCTTGTCCTTAAATTTTTCTTGTTCTAGTTCAGTGTTAAGTTTTTTAGCTTCAACTAGTGTGTTTATAGATGCTTCCTTAGATTTTTGAAGGTAGCTATCTTTTAAAGTTTTGGCACCGTTGTTATATTCAACTTCAATTTCATCTACGGATTTTTGTTCATTATCTAATGTTTCCAGCGTTTTTTCAGCATCTTGTATGAATTTTTCAAATTCATTAGTCGAACTAATAATATTGTTTTCTTTGGTATATTTAAGATTTTGTTTTGCAATGGCAATTTCTCTGGTCAGATTATCTCTTGCGACTTGCTTTTTAGTTTTTGTTAATAAACTATCAAGTATATTTTTATTTGTAACTAGATCGCCTAACAAAGTATTAGTATTATTGTTTCGTAGTGCATTTTCAATAGCATCGCTAATTTGGTCTCTATTATTTTCATATTCATCAGAAGATTTAATTTTATCTAATTGTTGATGTCCTTTTTCAATTAAGCCAGTTATTTCACTAATTAATTTGTCTTTTTGTTTTGTAATTAAATCACTTGCTTGTTCTGATTTGTTGTTTAGATTAGCTAAAGCTTCTGTAATACTATTTTTGTCAAGTTTTTTAGAGCTTCATTACCTACATTTATTGCATTTTTTAATTCGTCCTCAATTTTTTGAGAACTAAATAAATCACTAGCTGATTCGATTTCTTTTAATAATTTTTGTGAAGAAGGTAATTCTTGGGTTAAACCATCAATAGCTTCTTTAATTTGTTGTGCATCACTTTTTAGTGGTTTAGCCTTTTCTAGAATTTCTCTTAGTGTAGCAATTTCATTATCTTTGCTCATTTTATTTTTTATGTTGGTTATTTCAGCGTCTAATTTTTTGGCTAAATTTTTATATTTGTCATAATCGAGGGTTGTGTTCTTATAATTTTCGGCATCTTTTACTAAGTCATTAATTTGCTTTATTAGGTTTTGTTTTTCTAATGATAGGGTTTTTTGGAATTCTGAAATTTTTTCATGTAAAGAATTTAGTGCTTCTTGTCTTTCCTCTAGGGTTGCATTTGGATTATTAAGAATTTTTTCAGCTTCTTTGATCGCTTTTTCAAATATACCTTTATTTTTGATATCAGAAGGAAATTTTGAATCAATGTTTTTTGCATTTAAAATTTCATCTGTCAGGTTAAACAACACTTGGAGA
>NZ_JBSQAW010000017.1:0-1320 GCF_053851555.1 Mycoplasma sp. 3398
TTTTCTGCATCAGTTTTAATAGTATCAAGGTTTTTAATACTATTTGTTGAGTTATTTAGTCTATCTTGCAGTTTTTTCTTTTCATTTTGATCAGTAATTTGTGAAATAACATCTTGAGCTAAACGCTTTTTGTTTTCATAATCCTGTTTATATAATCTAACTTTTTGTAATAGTGTTGAAATATTATTGTGATCGGTCTTAGAAAATTCTGTTAAGAATTCATTTTTCTTTGCTTCTGGTTTAATGTCATCTATTTCATTTTTTAATGCGTCAATATTTGTTTTTAGCATATTTAGAGCCGTTTCTACAGAATTTTTATTTGAATAATCAATTTTAGATGTTAGATCCTTCTTAATTTTTTCTTTTGTTTTTAATGAATCAGTTCTTAATTGCGATGTATTCTCTGGATATGCTAATTTATCAATAAATAAGTTGAAGTTTTGTCTTGTAGCATTTGTCACAAGTGACTTAATGTCATTGATGGTTTTAGATAAATTTTTATGATCGCTAGGAACTTGTATGTTATTGATATCTCTCGTTATATTATTTTTTTCATTTTGATTAAAATTACTTAAAGTGCCAATTTTTTCTTTTGAAAGACGTTTATAGTTTTTTATTATTTCATCTTTTAAATCATTTTCATTATATACACCACTATAAGTTGTTGTTGTAGGAACAGTTTGGTTTAATCTTGTTATTAAATTATTTTTATCTGGCCCGTTATCAAATGAACTATTAATTACATTTTTGTATGTTTCAATCTTATTTGCTCAACCATCAGGTAACGCATTGTTAGCTTGATCTATATTTTCTGCTGAATTTAGCTTTTGTTTTATTTTTTGAACTGCTTGTGCATTATCTTTTGAATATTTTAGATTTTTGCCATTAGCACCTAACTGTTCTTTCTTTTTTTGCATATGGCTGCTAAAATTAGATATCTCAGTTTGTTTTTGATCTAAACTTTGGATATTATTTAATTGTTTAACACTATTTTTTAATGCAGTTTTGGCTTGGGTTGCTTCACGAGATTTAGGATCTGGATAAGGAATTTTATCAATTAATTCATTAATTTCTTTTTTCTTATTAGCAATGCTTGTATCACTATCTTGCTTTTCTTTCTTTTGTTTAGCCTTATTTAATTCATCTTCTAAATTTTTAGATATTCCCTCTAATTGTGCCTTTGTTTTTGCAGTTAGATTAGGTTTATTTTGTGAATTGTATGTATCAAGAATCTTTTGCAATTCTTTCTTAATTGTGCTGTATTCTTTTTTATTTAGGTTTGAAGTTATATAAGTGTCAATTGCATCTGCTTTTTGTTGA
>NZ_JBSQAW010000018.1:0-1284 GCF_053851555.1 Mycoplasma sp. 3398
ATTAATATTATTTGCCAATCAAGGAAAATCAATTTGGCTATTTGAGGAAGGCAACACCTCATAGTTATTCAACAAGTTAATACTACATTCCATTGCTATTCTATCAGTAAATTCCTTAAATTTTTTTGATCATACTGAACTGGGACGAGCTCACGATTATAATAAGCTGCTTATTATATATTTGCAAACAGTTCTAATATTTTTTTATAAATAAGAAACTAAAAATCGTATCCTATATTTAGACACAGATTTTTATATAAATTTACTTTTTTTCAACGCTTGCTGAATTTTTTAATCATAATTTATTCAATTTATAAGCATTTTTTATAGTTTTTCCTTACAAAGTATCCTTACTTACTAAAAAATAAAATTGTCTAGTTCATTTTCTCATCCGACACCTTTTTTGTGGAGTATCTAAGATTATATTTTTTGGTAATGAATTTCCAACCAATCAATTTTTAATATGTTTATTTTTATGTCTAATATCATTTAGAGTATCCTTTGGCAGAATATTTTTAATAGTTTCATAAACTGATTGTAAATCATTTTTGTTCACTAGTTTTAGAATTTATAGATGCTAGATTTTTAGTGGTTTGGTTTGTTCTAGTTTATAGTATGACTTGCTTTATAAGTAAGGGCTGCAAATTAGTACTATTAATGTTGGTTAAAGCTCTGAAAAGTAATTTTCTTTTTTTATTATTCTCCTCTTGTTCTATTTGAACAATGGGGCTTTTTGTATATAATTTTCAATTTTTATTCACAAAATATCTAGGCTTTTGAATATTCATCGCATTTTTTGTTCTTAACTTCAACAAGGTATTTTAGCTTAAAAACGGCATTTTTTAGCCATGCTTAATAAGTTTTATTCGCATTTTAATATTAATTTTTAACCCTATTGATAATAAAAAACCAGACTTATATCTGGTTTAGAATAAAAAATTAATTATTATAAAATTTAATTTATTTGAAATGTAAGGCCATCTTTATCACTTTGGATACCATAGCTTCCTAAACTACCGTTAAGTAGATTTGCAAAAAAATCGGCCAATTTACTTGCATCTTGTGTTGTTTGTAAAACTTTTGGCTTAGATGGTTCATCATCTTCATCCCATGGTTGATTATGGTCCGGTTCATAAAATTCTCATGGAATATTTTCCTCTGGCAGATCTAACGGATACACATCAAAATCAAAGGTTCCACCTTCATCGAGAGGAAAATCAAACCCTTGTTTGCCTTCTTTTGATCTATCATAATGTTTATATAAATTCTTGTAATAAAAATTAT